>CAXUHF010000014.1:65326-66577 GCA_964250765.1 uncultured Ktedonobacteraceae bacterium
GCGCGTTGGTTTAGAGAAGCGCATGCGTGAGCGTGTCAGCACGTTTTCGCGTGGGCAGGTGCAACGTCTAGCGTGGTCGCGTGCCTTACTGCATACGCCACATCTGCTATTACTTGATGAACCTGACACCGGACTTGACCAGGAAGGTCAGACGTTGATAGATGCTCTGTTACAGGAACACACGGAACGCAAAGGTACAACGCTTTTTACGACACATCAGTTAGAGCGAGCGTTGAATCTCGGTACACAGGTTGTCTTGCTCAACAAGGGACGTATTGTGTATCAGCATGAAACTGTGTCTCTGGCATTAGAGGAGCTACAGCGTGTGTATCAGCAGGTGGTGTTGTCATGAACACAATTTTCTTCGAGCATGTGTGGGCGATTCTTGCGAAGGATGTGCGCTACGAGCTACGTAGCAAACAGACATGGACAAGTATGGGGATGTTTGCACTCCTCATTCTCGTCATTTTTAACTTTGCCTTTGACCTACACGTTGATAACAAATCCGCCGTGGCTCCGGGTGCATTGTGGGTAGCTTTCATCTTCGCCAGTCTTTTAGGGCTAGGACGTACGATTGCTGCCGAGCGTGAGCAAGGGTCAATGGATCGCTTATTGTTATGCCCTGTAGACCGGAAAGCTATTTATCTTGCTAAGCTGCTCGGAAATCTGCTCTTTATTGGCGTCGTAGAACTGATTGCGCTTCCTGTATATGCAGCTCTATTTGACGTACCGCTTTTCGCGGGTGCGCTTATTCCTATTGTTCTGCTCGGTACGCTGGGTATTGCTGTCATTGGAACTCTGTTCGCAACAATGGCGGCGGCTACACGAGCAAGAGAGTTATTATTGCCAATCCTGGTCTTTCCATTAATTGTGCCCGTTGTGATTGCGGCGGTTCGAGCGACGGAAGCTTTATTAGCACCTGCGACGAACGAGCCTCCGTGGTTAGGACTTATCATCGCGTTCGATATTATCTTTTTGAGTGTTTCAACGCTCACCTTTCAATATGTCATAGAGGAATAAACATATGGCTCTTGCAAATAAAGAGACAACAGAGGTCGCACGACGGCAAGCCATCGGTACAACAAGCAAAGAACACTTGCCTATGGTCTCTCTTCTACTTGGGAGTCTTGCCCTTGTTGGCTTCATGGTTGCCATTCCAATGGCCTTCCTGTACGCGCCAGAGGATGCAGTACAAGGGCCAGCGCAACGCATTTTCTATTTTCACGTACCAATTGCCTGGATAGGCATGCT
>CAXUHF010000015.1:0-8692 GCA_964250765.1 uncultured Ktedonobacteraceae bacterium
AGAAGCCTCTTCGCACATAAGCTCATCTTTGCTTAACTTGACGCCTATGGGGTCTGATTTTATCACACCCTGTGGGTATTCGATTATGCTCACAGGATTGATACAACGTTTCATATGTCTTTCAACATAGTGAATCGCCGAGAGGGTGTGATAAAATCAGACCCGTACAGAAGTTCAATTCCTTCACGTTTCTCTTCCCATATCTGGTATTATGGAAACGATGTTATAAAATACAGGAAGAAGGTTACATTATATATGATGATTTTTGAGATGTTTACGGTAAGTGCTGCAAGTGATAATGGTATGCGTTTTGTTTTGCTTGCCCTGCTACTTGTCGCGGTGGTTCTTCTGCTCGCTGGCGCAACTATAGCTGTGATTACATGGCGGGGTCAGCGCAAACAGCAGCAACACCTAGAGAAAGAATTGACATAACATGTTGCGTCGTCCCTCTGTCGCTCCACTACTCATAGGTACCTTTATTCAGCGCATGAACTCTGGTGCAGGCACTGTCATTTATGGACTCCTTCTAGTGCAAATAGCAGAACATACGAAACATGCCATCACGAGCTTGCAGGTAGGACTACTTCCCGTTATCTACTACATCTCGGAACTCCTGCTTGCGCCACTTATGGGCAGTCTCAGCGATCACTTCGGACGCCGCCGTTTTCTTGTCCTCGGTCCACTCCTGGGCTTGCTGCAGGTAGTGTTTCTTATCTTCACACCTAATTCAAATGCTTTGCTCTATCTGCTCGCCTTGCAGGTATTCGCAGGTATCTCAAGTGCGATCACAACTCCCGTCGTTCTCAGCTATCTCGCGGATTTTACAGCTATCAACCAAACTCGACGTATGCGGGTAATGAGCTTTTACGAACTCGTCACAAGTGGAGGAATTGCTGTTGGAACCGTTGTAGGGGGTATTGCATGGGAACGCTTTGGGCGCAACGCATATCTCGTACTTGCCACACTCTATTTTGTTGTCGCCATATGTATGTACCTTGCGCCAGTTGTTAATCAGATTGTTGAACGTAGAACATTCCTGGTCATTGCTCAACACTATTGGAGCATTCTGCGTACACCGCGTCTCTTCATTTTCATGCCTGCATGGATATGTATTTCGGCATTAGTGGGTGTCTGGTTCGGCTCACAACTCACGTTCATTCTCTCTAGTCCAGTTTACAATTCACAGCAAGTTCTGATGGGTAGTACAAGTGGTCCAGGTGGTGGGCATCTTCTCAGCCTGATTCTAGGTGGTTTCGTCCTCTACTTCGCTCTGTGTCTTCTGTTCTGGGCCTTTTTCCTGAATAAAGTACCACGCCTACGTCTCATGCTCACCTCAATCGCAGGCGTTTTTCTCGCGTGTATTGCCCTTGCTGCAATCAATCATCGCACCGATGATAGTTTGCTCTTTGTATGGATTGCTCTGCTCATGGTTGGGGTCTTTGCTGAAACCAGCTTTGTCCCTGCTGCACTCGCCTATCTTGCCGATATTTCAGAGGAGGCCGCGAAAGATAGAGGTTTGCTCATGGGATTGTACTCGATCTTTCTCGGCCTTGGTCAAATCATTGGTGGTGGCTTTGGTGGCATTTTCGCACGATCCTTTGGCTTCGATGGTCTAATTTACCTAACCGCTTTGCTAGCCTGTGTCGCGTTGCCTTCGCTATTAGGGCTGGCATGGTACGAGCGGAAATTTGTATCTGTATATGTAGCGGGGTCCTAATGTGATATGCTGAACAAAAGCTAAGAACAATCCACTTGCTAGTAAGATCATTTAGGGAGGTATGATTATGCCACAAGAAATTATCCCACTGCTCGAAGTAGACGACGTAAAAATTACGACAATCATGGATAATAGCTTTGACATGCTCATGACCAGCACAAACGTTGCTCAACGTGCCAAGCTAGGACCTAATCCCTTCGAGCGTCAGCTTCCCATAGCTGAGCATGGTTTTTCAGTACTTATCACTGCACATGGTGGTGAGAAGCAAGGTACAATTCTCTTCGATACGGGCCTCAACCCTAGAAACGTCTTATACAACATCGACGCACTAGAAGTGGACGTAGCAGATATACAAGCCATTGTGCTCAGTCATGGACATGCCGATCACGCGATGGGTCTGCCCGGCTTTGTACAACGTTTGGGAAGTCGCAATATGCCGCTCATCCTTCATCCCGACGCCTATCTTGAACGTAAAATCATTCTGCCCAACGGTGACGAATCCTATCTTCCACCTCCTCGTAAATCAGACCTGCTGCGCGAACATATTCAAGTGATTGAAGAGGTGGGACCTTCTATGCTTGTCGAAGAAATGGTGCTGATTTCAGGAGAGGTTACGCGTACAACAAGCTTTGAGAAAGGTTTTCCCGTTCACTATGCAAAGCATGACTCCGAATGGAAACCAGACCCGCTTATCCACGACGATCAATGTGCTATTCTTCATGTGCGTAACAAAGGTCTGGTTGTTGTGACAGGCTGTGGGCATTCTGGCATCATCAATGTTATCCGCAATGCACAAGCATTGACTGGTATACAAACTGTCTATGCGGTAATAGGTGGTTTTCATCTGACGGGAGCCTTATTCGATCCTATCATTCCCGCAACTATTGCAGCGTTACAGGAGATCAGTCCGCAATACCTTGTGCCAGGGCATTGTACAGGCTGGTCTGCTACTCACCAAATTGCTCGTGCATTTCCCAACGCTTTTATCGCCAATAGTGTTGGCACCACATATTATCTATAAAGCTAGGAATTTCTACTTCGCCTCTATTAGTAGAAGCTTCACTCTTTTATTATCATCAATATGTTCTATCCTGACAACAACTTCCTGACTACTATGCAACACATCAGCAGGATGAGTGATATAGTCATGTATAATCTGATTTGCAGGAATAAATCCGATGAGTCCACCCAAATTAACATAGGCTCCCTCACTAGATAGGGAGTGAATGCGTGTTGTGAGAATTTGGCCTGGTTGCAGCGTTTGTAATACCTCGTCGCGTTGTTGAGCATGAATAAGCGAGAGTCTTACACGTCTCTTGTCATTGTCTAGCACCATGACCTCGATTTCTTGACCAACATATAATATGTCGTGCGGGTCAATGCGAGAGTTTTGCAGAGAGAGATAGTGTCCTGGAATCCAGCCATCAACTCCTTCCATATCAACGAAAACCATCGACTGTGTTAAGGACGTGACTATACCTTTTCGTATATCTCCAGGCTGTATTTCCTGCATCACTTTATCCTCCCAAATTGCTTACACAGCTTGTATAAACTCAACTCTATTCCCAAATGGATCACGTATCTCGAACCGCTGAAAACCAGCGAACGGTATTGAATCGCCAATCTCGATACTGTTTTCTTGTAGCCGTTTCTGCCATGCTTCAATAGCATCAACTTGATAGGCAAGGTGTGCTTTCGTCGCTGACCGCTTTACGCCATCTTCAACGCCCACATGTACCTGCTGTGATCCGACCTGAAGCCAGAAGCCACCACGTCCTTGTAACGATGCGGGCTTCTCGATTTCGGACAGTCCTAGCAAATCACAATAAAATTGTCGTGCCTGTACTTCTGCGCCACGAGGAATTGTAATTTGTGCGTGATGTAGACCAAGAATAGTCATGATTGCTTGTCCTGTTGAGGCGGGGACATTTTCGATGTGGAGATGTGGAATGTGCCAAGCACACGAGCCACCATCACTTTTTCCTCGCCCTTGAGATTGTAGACCGTTGACTCCGTGACAGCCGTTGAACGTCCTCGATGCACGATGATACCTTCTGCGGAAAGTTCACCCGTGACCACTGGTGCGATATAGTTGATCTTCGCTTCAATCGTGCTAAAACGTGTTCCTGCTGGCAACACCGAAATCAATGCCATCGACATCGCGGTATCTGCGAGGGCAAAGATAACGCCACCGTGAACAATTTGTTGTGGGTGCATCAAGCGTGCATCAACGGAAATGCGTACCTCGCCCACGCCATCATTCGCTTTCTCAAGGTGCATCCCAATCAATTGAAAGTAACCAGAACGCTGCACATTCGCTTGTACATCTTCCAGAGTCATCAACGGTTCTTCAGCTTGTTGCATCATAGAATCAACTATCTCCCGCGCATAATACGCTCGATATCACGTTTAGCATCGCGCTCCGCGATAGCTTCACGCTTATCATACAACTTTTTACCTCGACAGAGACCTAGCTCTATCTTCGCCTTGCCCCCCTTGAGGTACAGCTTGAGCGGAATAAGCGTCAAACCTTTAGTCTCGACCTTTGCCTGCAACTGCTCAATTTCTTTCCGATGCAATAGTAGTTTGCGATTGCGCATTGGCTCGTGGTTATAGCGGTTGCCTTGCTCATAGATAGCGATATGCGCGTTTTCCAACCAAATCTCATCTTTACGTGCCATCGCATAGGCTCCACGTAAATTGACCTTGCCATCACGAATAGACTTAATCTCGGTCCCGACAAGCGAAACGCCAGCTTCTATCGTGCGCTCGACAAAGTAGTCGTGATACGCCTGTCGATTGACCGCAATAACTTTTACTGGAGCATCCTTGTTCGTGCTATCCGCGTATTTCTGTTCTGTTTTATTTGCTGCTGCTTTTGCCATTAAAAAACTCCTATATTTAGGACGTATATCTGCTATCCGCATTTGCATTTTGCGAGACGCAGGAACTCTACATGAATGTAGGGGTCTAATTCTATTACACCCTTTTGGCATTTTACAATGTTGGAGAGAGTTATAATACGTTTCCACATCCCTCAAATTTGTGTGTCGCCAAAAGGGTGTAATAGAATTAGACCTCTACGGCCCACAAATCCTTTATTAAGAAGCATCATTCGTGCAGGTGGGAAGTATCATCGTATGTCAAAAATACCTTTGTGATGTATGATTAGTACATAATACAACACCTGTACAGATGAGTCGAGATGTCACTTTTGAGTTACCCCTCTTCTCATATGTAAGCGTCTACAACGTGGAGCAATCCTTCCTCAGGCGCATCAACTACGCCTGATGGTTTCCTAGCACCTCAATTTCGGTGTTTTTTATAGAAAGGCATTATCATGTTCTACCATCTTGGCAAGTTTGCCACCCGCTTTCGCTGGTTGATTGTGGGCTTGTGGATGGTCGCGGTTGCCATTGCATTGCCATTTGCTCCACAGGCCAGTCAGGTGCTGCAATCTGGCGGCTTTATCAGTCCTGACGCTGAATCGCAACGAGCCATTGATGTACTCACACAAAAACTGCATCTTGATCAGACAATTGTGCAGGTGATCTTTACCAGCAAGAACTATACAGCAGATGATCCTCGCTTTATCCAGGAGTCACAGCAAGCTCTCGCTCATGTGCAAAGCTGGTCGCAAACCGCACAAATTGTCTCGTTTACAGATAACCCACGTCAAATCTCACTAGATCGTCATGCGGCCTATGCGAACGTCTTGCTCAAACCAGACCCTGATACTGCCGCGAAACTTCTTCCTGAACTAGGACAGAAATTACAAAAAGTTCCCGATCTGCAATATAGCGTTGGTGGTGGTCCAGTATTCTATAATGATATTCAGTCCGTGAGTGAAGATGATTTACGACGTGCAGAACTGCTTGCGTTCCCCTTTGCTATTATCGCCTTATTGTTTGTCTTTCGCTCAGTCATCGCCGCAATTCTGCCCGCGTTCGTGGGTGGCTTTGCTGTCGTCGTCGCGCTCGCACTTATCTTTGCCATAGGACATGTTACACCACTCTCGATTTTTGTGCTCAACATCACAACTCTTTTTGGATTAGGTCTTGGTGTTGACTACTCGCTTTTCATGGTCAGCCGTTTCCGAGAAGAGATTGCGCATGGACGCAGTATCGAAGATGCTGTAGTGCTTACTGTTGCGACAGCCGGACGTGCCGTAGCTTTCTCAGGTCTTACCGTCTCTATTGGCTTGCTCGGACTCGTCTTCTTTCACATCAACATGCTGCATTCCGTCGGTCTTGGTGGCATGCTTGTTGTGTTACTAGCTGTAGTCGCGGCTCTTACATTACTGCCTGCTCTACTTTCGATTATTGGTCTTAATGTCAATAAATGGCCTGTCCGTCTTCCTCGCTTATGGAAAGCACCTGCAACCGTTAATGGTGTTGTTGCACCGCATCACGGCTTCTGGTATCGCCTGTCACATTTCGTCATGCGTTACCCTGTACGCGTGCTGGTCCCTGTTTTACTTGTTTTGATTAGCTTCGGTTTGCCCTTCTTAGGTGTACGCTTCTCCGCTCCCGACGCATCCATTCTGCCAAAGGACGTACCATCACGGCAGGCGTTTGACCTGTTAGCACAACGCTTCAATGCTCGTGAGACAACGCCAATTTTGATGGCGGTGCAGACAAAGGGCGACGTGATGACGCCTGCAAATATCAGCAATCTCTACTCCTATATTAAACGTATCGAGGCAGACCCAAGCGTGGATCGCGTCGATAGTATCGTGAGTGCTGACCCGCGCTTCACACTTGAGCAGTATCAGCTCATCTATACACACCCAAAGTTGATTGCTGATCCATATATAGCCGCGTTAGCAAAATCTTCCGTTGCTGGCAATACTACGTTTGTACAGGTTATCAGCAAATATGGCATGCTTGACCCACGTTCGCAAACGTTGGTACAGACTATTCGTAACACGACACCTGGAAACGGCATCACCACGCTCGTTGACGGTGGTACTGCGGGCGACATGGATTACGTGAGTTCGCTGTATAGCGACTTTCCATACGCGCTATTGGTGATTGCTGTCACGACCTATGTGGTTCTTTTGCTCTTGTTCCGCTCTGTTGTGTTGCCGCTCAAAGCCATTATCATGAACACGTTATCTATCGCGGCATGTTATGGTGCATTAGTGGTCATCTTCCAGAACGGCTTTTTGCATCAGTTGCTCAACTTCACGCCACTTGGCTTTGTGGAGGCATCCAGCCCCATTCTGCTGTTTTGTACCATCTTTGGTCTCTCGATGGACTACGAAGTCTTCCTGCTTTCGCGTGTGCAAGAGGCGTTCTGGCAGACGGGCAATAATACTCGTGCCGTAGCTCTGGGCTTACAGCGTAGTGGTGGCATTATTACGAGTGCAGCCGTCATCGTGATCGTGGTCAGTTCGTGTTTTATCACCGCGAATATGATTATCGTAAAGGCTCTTGGCCTCGGCATGGCACTTGCTGTGTTAATTGATGCAACACTTGTACGCGGTCTGCTCGTACCTGCCACCATGCGCTTACTAGGCGACCTGAACTGGTGGCTCCCGTTCTCCGGTGTGCAGCGTCACCCTCCAACGCTTGCAGAATACATGGTGACAGAAGAATCGGCGTCACCTGAAGAGGACGACCTTTTCCCCGATGCTACAAAAACAAATGCAGGTGTTGGAGGCGGCGAATAATGCGAGTCTCCATTCATGTAGGGAAACAGGGAGACCGCAAGGGTCTCCCTGCATTCCTCTAATTCGCAAAGGTATATTCTATAATGTCTACAATACGTTACCGAGAAACGCTCATAACAGGTACAATGCTTTCACTCTTGCTCATGCTCCTCTCATCCTGTGGTTTTCCTGGCATCGTTTCGACGGCTGCTCAACTTCCAATAGTGAAGACTACAACAACGCCGACGAGTCTGCCACCTGTACGCTTTCCACAAGATGAGGCGGCACACAACGACTTGACCGAATGGTGGTATTACACGGGCCATATGAACACGACTGATGCGAACGGTAAGCTCCATACATACGGCTTTGAACTAGTGATTTTCCAAGCATTGCGTAGCAGCTTCCCCCCTGTATATGCGTCACACTTTGCCATTAGTGATATAACTCGCGGAGAGTTTCACTATGACCAACGCCGCTTAATTGAGCCAAACGCCAATATTCCGAATGGAACCTCAACAAAAGGTATTGATGTACATGTTGGGGATTGGAGCATTCAAGGGCTGAATGGACTTGACCATCTTTCAGCGCAAATGCCTAATTATACAATGCACGTCGATTTAAGTGGTCTCAAGCCTGCTACGCTCCATAATGGTACAGGATTAATTACCTATGGGCCAGGAGGCTTCTCCTACTATTATTCTCGTACACGTATGGCTCTCTCTGGAACGCTAGTCGATCACAGTCAGTCAAAAAAAGTTACAGGTGAAGCGTGGATGGATCACCAGTGGGGCAACTTCCTTTCGCTTGGTGGTGGCGGTTGGGACTGGTATAGTATCCAGTTGAGCAACAACACCGAATTGATGTTGTACTTCCTGCATGATGCTTCTGGCGCAACCACCTCAACCTATGCAGATTATATCGACGCCGAGGGCAAAGAGCAGCTATTACCAACAAGTTCACTGCGCTCAACTGTCCTTGACCATTGGACGAGTCCAGCGACAAAGGCTAAATATCCATCTGGTTGGCGACTTGATATCAATGATTCACAAGTCAAGGTGTCGCTTACTCTCACACCTCAACTAAAAGACCAGGAGCTTGTTGTGTATCAATCGACAGGTAACAGTTATTGGGAGGGAGCCGTAAACATTCAGGGCCAAAGCAACGGAAAACCCGTGCAAGGTCAAGGCTACATTGAGTTGACAGGCTACGCGCATGGATAACAATCAATGAACGTGTTTGATAGAATTATGCTGATACGTCGTCTGTAGGGACCGATTTATCACGTCCTTGTCGGCGGTCGATTGCCAAGAGGACGTGAT
>CAXUHF010000015.1:8702-32998 GCA_964250765.1 uncultured Ktedonobacteraceae bacterium
TGTTGGTCCTTTTTTACCACGTCGTTGGCGGGGGCGTTTGCCAATCCTCTGTTTAAAATGGGGCCCCTACAGGCGACGTATCCTCTCAACGTTCTGTCATCACGGTATAGCCAGCCTTTTGCAGTTGTCCATCGACGACGACAAGATATTCCTGTTGCACTGTGTACGCATTTTTCTCATCAAATGTAAGTGTGACATAAGCAATTGCGTTTTGAAACAGTATATCGTATTGAATGCGCTTCTTGCCGTCAGGTGTGCGTAGTTGCAACATGCGTGTATCCAATCCGCCATAATTTGCGCGTGTGATACGTGCCTGCTCCTTCACCAACTGCTCATTGCGTGATGAAAGCGTGTTCTGTAGGGGTGTGGAAACAAGTTGTAATAACCGAGCCTTTGTTTTGGAGTAAGACCGTTGCGCCTCCATCGCATACGAAAAATGTACATCGCCTGAAAGTACTATGATGTCATATGTACGTTTTGCTACCATCTGCACAAGTTCACGCCATGTATTCGAGAAGAAAGGCCAGTGCTCAAAGCTTGTCCGCAGTGCAACTCTTTGCTGAAAATGTGCTAGCCTTCTACCCAGCCACCGTACAGGCAGTGCCCAAAGGCGCAAACCCATTGCATATTCGGCAAGGCCAATCAGTGGTGGCAATAAGATCGGCACAGAGGAAACGAGCAGAGAGGGGCGCGTATCATGCGTTTGCAACCACGTCGCTATCTCTTGCATTTGTGTTTGACTGAGAATACGTGTCGGTCCATAAATATCCCCTTGCTGTTGCGTAAAGATTTTTGTTCGTTCTGAGCGTGTATTGAGAACAAATATTGGTGGCACTGTTTGAATCTCATAATGCCAGCGTCCAGTTTGCTCACCATATACCTCGCGTCTGATATATGAACGCAATGCTTCAAGTATATCCTCACCGCTCTGCTCTCCCTCTTGCATCAGCCGTAGTAAGGGGTACAACGTATCATCTCTTTGTGTAAGATTGCCCCAACCTTGATAAACCCAGTATGCGATTAGCCCATCAACAAGCACTTGCTCTCGTCCATTCTGTAGCATCGTTGCAAACCATTGTGGAGTAATATTCCAGTTATTCGTAATTTCGTGATCGTCATAGATCATGAACGTAGGAATACACGCGAGCACCTGTCGTACATCGCTATCTTGCGTCCACTCATATTCGTATAGAGTCGCAAAGTCCTCAAAGGTTTTCGCGCCACTATGAAGTTGTGGATAGTGTTGCTTTATTTCTTGAGAAGGTTGATCGGCATAAATTTGGTCTCCTAATAGTAAAAGGAGGTGAGGCCACACCGCTTCTTTTTGCTCATCATGTACTCGTAACCAGCGTCCAAAAGCACTTAGTGCATCGATCTGTGGCGCAACGAACTTACGACATGAGCCATATGCTATCCGAAGTTGCTGCAATGATGCGGAAGAAGAGCTAGATATAGTACTTTCATTGTCCCGATTCATCGTACGAAAGCAGAAAATAAGTGTATCATCAACACGCTCTAAAGATTCTTCATGCTCGGTTTGCGTGACTATAAATAGCTGATACATGTACCAAGTAGCAGGCTGTAGTCCTTGTAGCTGAGGCGCTATATAATGGCGATCTCCGATAGTAACGGTATGCGAATGAACATCTATAACGTGAAGTTGAGCCGCATCTGGGATATTCTTCATAGGTTGTACATTGAGTAAAATAGTACAGGAATAGGGAATCTCTGCCCAAATTACAACGCTTGTTGCATTCGTTGCACGAACGAGAGGACCAACACGTAAATGTGTCATACCATTTTCCTTCCACTACAATATAAAATAATCTTACAGAAGACATGTATAAGACACTTTTTATTATAACCCATCAAGATACTATAAGCACAACGAAATTAGAAAAATTCAAAGAGCAAAAGACGCATTGTACTATAAAACGTTTTTGAAAATACTGAAAAGCATAGAAAAAGGAAATATAATAAATATGTAACTCAAAAAAGGAAGTCATAACAGGAATTTGTACATTCAAATCAACGGATTGATAAGGAAGAGAAGTGTATACTATACTTGGTATACTATAGCTAGGCTTGCTATCATTGACCATAGTAACGAAAGTTGTTGACGTACATACATAAATGTATGATATACTTTGTTGCGATGTACAAGACATACGACTTTTGCAGCCATTTGTAGAAAACACACAATAACAACGTTTCTACAAAGTTTGTACATATGCAAACATGCAAAATAATCCGCTAATAGCATGTATGGATACACGAAATGTGCCGGAGGGGACTGGCTTACGCATGATAGAAACGGGAACACCACTAGACTCATCTGAGGACGCAATGCACTCTTCTTTAGAAGAATTTGCTATCGTAGAGCGTGTTGCTCGTATTGTCTCAAGTGTATATGGCGCGAAGCCTGACTATACACGACTTGCTGCTGAGCTAGCACAAGCAATTTCTTTCGATGTTTTTGGTATAGTCCTTTTACAGCATGATCTCAGTGCTGTACGGGTGACAGTGTGCCAACGGGAAAGCAGAGTTTTAAGTGAAAAGACGCTACAACAGTGGGTAGCGCACTATCATCAGCATCCGTTTACCGATTCCAAACTTGAGCGCATGCTTCATGAAACGGCCTTGATCGTCAACGAATATCCTCATGGACTTGATGGACCCCCTGCTATAACTGGTGATGCACTTAGCAATTATCCTCAGCTTCGCGCAACATGCATTGTGCCTCTTCGCACGGAAGAACGTATTCTGGGAACGCTGGAACTTGGTAGTGCTACATCCGGTATCTATACAAGCGCGCTTGTGCAACGTCTAATTAGCGCAGTTGCTCAAGTCCTTGCTGCTGCTATTGAACGCACTCAACTTGAAGGAAGTGCCGAAATTCAAGATCGGCAGCGTCAGGCATTAAAAGACGTTTCCCGTGCATTGACCTCGACGATGGATCTTTCGACTATTCTCTCGCACATCACCGATGGAGTGGCAAAAGCACTCGATGTTGCTTCTGCGATTCTTACACTTGATCAGCGACAAGCAAAGGTACATCTCGCAGCGCAAACTGGACTTGATGAAGCGGTACTGAACACAATACTTGATGAGGAATCTGTGCTAACAGATCGTTGTATTGTCGGTAATACGTTACGTTACCGACAATCATACATGTCAAACAATATTGAAAGCGACGAGCGTTTCCCTGCGAGTAGCGCATTAGCCTCTATGCTATCTATACACTCAATCCTCAGTTACCCGCTTGTCATTGAGAACACTATTTATGGCATGCTACTACTTTGTTCGACAGAAGCAGGAGGGTTTACTCCGCTAAAATCGGACATTGTTGCGCTCTTCGCAACACAAGCAACAATCGCCATCCATAACGCTACATTATTAGAAGCTGCTCATCAACGCAACCGCTTTCAAGATGCCGTTGAGCAATTAGAGCAAGCTATATCGTCACGCCAATTTTCTAAAGCGAAAGAGTACGCACTCTTAACCCGTGTGCGAGAAGAGGCGCGACGTACATTTGGCGTCAGTTTTACAAGTATACTGCGTTTCGTGAGTGACAATTTGCTTGCAAGTAATGAACGTGACACTCGTGTACTGCTTCAGAAAGATGTAGAGAGTTCTTCTGCCATGAACGATGGAGAACAAATAAAGACATCGTTTCCCTTTTCCAATAACGAGTTGCGTCCTGTGGACCAGGAGCAGAGCCTGAACGCAAATGATACACTCTCGTTTCTTACACAAACAACTCATGCTGTGCTTATCCGTACAGGCATCGTCAGGGAGTTAAGTGCCTTGCTAATGCAGGTGCAGCATCCCACAAAAGGCATAAAGGATGCGTGGTTGGTAACGGACCTCTATGGCACTTGCATGTATATGAATCCTGTTGCTGAAGCCCTTTGTCATGTACAGTTGGTTGACGTTGAAAAGACTCCTATGTTGCTTGAAATGGTCTTTGTCAAGCTTCTATCACATATACGTAATAGTGAAGAAGTTCGCCAATATCTACAAGACTTTACGCTCGGCAACCTGTACAAACAAGAGCTGCGCTGCATTGTCGCTTTGGAACCACTTCATCCGCGTGTTGTGGGAGAAGGTACGCAAAAGCAAGATACCAAGAATGCTTTTTATGAGAGCAGTGTGCAGAAAAAGGATGAAGAGCAGAAACGTGGCGGAACATCACTTCTGCGCACAATGTTGCTTGAAAATGCTCCTTCTGATACTCACTACTTGCTTACTCGCCATCCACTACACAATCAGCAAGGACAGCTTACTGCATATGCATTGCAAGTGCGGGATATCACAACTCAGGTTCGTGACGAAAAAAACAAATCTGCTCTGCTCTCTTCTGTATCGCATGATCTGCGTACACCTTTGACAACGATTAAAGCTGCTGTCACTGGTCTTCTGCAAACAGACATTCCGTGGGATGAGCAGATGCGCCGCGAGATGCTTGAAGATATTGACGCAGAAACTGATCACCTGACAGTATTAGTGAGTGCGTTAGTAGAAATGTCGCGTATCGAAATGGGAGCATTGATTCTGGAAAAAGAGTGGTGTGATATCACCGAAGTTATCTACGAAACACTCATCAAAGCTAAACGCGTCCTTGCTACGCGCAACGTAAAAACGCAATTTCAAAGCTCTTTGCCCTTGCTCTTCATCGACCATGTGCAAATTGAGCGTGTCCTCTACAACCTCATTGAAAATGCGGCGCGTCATAGCCCCGAAGACGCTGGGATACTCATCGACGTTGATGTTGTTACAGACGAGTCTACACACCCAATGGTACGGATACAGGTTGTTGACGAGGGTTGCGGTATTCCAGCCTATGAGCAAGAACGCATCTTTAAATCGTTTTATGGCCTACGTTCTCATGGTAGTGGTCTTGGTCTTGCAATTTGTAAAGGTATTGTAGAAACGCATCATGGACGTATTTGGGTTGAGCCTACCGAAAAAGGCTCGTGTTTTATTTTTACACTTCCTACAAAGTCATCAGTTGTGTGATATATCTATCCAAAACAAAAAAGATCGTAAAGAAAGGGGGAAACTGTGACAAAAACAAACGGGAAACGCATTCTTGTAGTGGACGATGAACCTCCAATACAGCGTATCTTGCGTCGCAGTTTGCTAGTGAATGGCTACGAAGTGTTGGTGGCTGACGATGGAAAACAAGCCATAGATATAGCCTCGCATCAACCACTTGATTTGATGCTTCTTGATCTCTGTCTCCCTGGTGATCTCGATGGTCTCGATGTGTGCAAATTTGTGCGCTCTTCTATACCAAAACTGCCAATTATTGTGCTCTCTGCTCTCACTGAAGAAAAACAAAAAGTTCGTGCGCTTGATCTGGGTGCTGATGATTATTTAACAAAACCATTTAGTAATGAAGAATTGCAAGCTCGTGTACGTGCCTGTCTGCGCCGTGTAAGTGTAGCAGGGCAAGGAAACGAGCAAAATTCCGAAATATTGTGCAGTGAAGATGGCTATATATATATGGATGTTGCACGCCGACAGGTACGTGTGAATGGACGAGAAGTACGTCTCACTCCAACAGAATTTGAACTATTACATCAACTATTGTTATACGCAGGAAGAGTCCTTACACACCGTTCTTTACTACAAGCGGTTTGGGGACCAGAGTATGGCGAAGAAGCTGATTATCTCCGCGTCTATATTCGGCAGCTTAGAATAAAAGTAGAGGCAGACCCGTCACGCCCGAAATACATCTTAACTGATCCTGGTATTGGCTATGTTTTTCGCTCGCCTACTGAAATTCTGGAAGTTTAATGAAATCTTAATGGATTTTAGTAGGTATTTTGGGGACTTTGAAGTACACTAGGAACATTAGTAATAAAGGTACATACAAAGTTCAAGTATTGTATAAGCACTTTGTATTTTGTTTCTAGCTGTATCTCTATTGGTCTCTATATGTTTTTCTGTTCAAGGAAGAGGTGAGAGTGCGATGGAGCCGTTCCACCCACTTCGTGTACTAATCGTTGGACAACAGAATAATTTTCATCACGTCCTCTTTACAAACTTGCAGCACTGGGGATATGATGTTGCGCGCTATTCTTCTGATGTATTATGCCAAGAGGCAACGCAAAGGGAAAAGTCGGCAGTAAATATGCTAGCCGAATGGCATGCAGATGTGTTATTGTATGATCTTGATGATGTAGTTGATGCCTCCGGACTCGACACTTCTGCTAATATGCTTTCTATACTCAAAGAGAAGAAGCAATTTCTCATTGCGTTGAGTAGTCGTTCTATCTCGCGTCGCACACTCGAACACATCGGCGCGGTTGCTCTGTTGCAAAAACCTTTTGAGATGGGACGCTTGTTCCGTTACTTGCATGTGTTACACCAGCTACTCTATCCTAATAGAGCGCAGATAGACGACAATGGAGACATGGCACATGGATCAATACGTGTCCTTGTGGTGGATGATGATATCAATGTTGCCTCTGTCATTCGTCAGTGTCTTACAGCAGATGAGGAAACGGTATTTGATGTAGCTGTGGCCCATGATGGGCTTGATGCTTTAGAGTGCTGCATACAATGGCATCCACACTGCATCGTGACCGATCTTATTATGCCTTTGATGAACGGCTATCAAGTAATGCGATGCCTTACTCTTAGTGCAGCAGGTTGTACACCATCGTTTGTCGTTATAAGTGCCTTGACAGAGGCTTCCAGTGATGTTTCGTATGCAGTGAATGAGACCATTGCCTATGTTAATAAACCATTTCATATTGATTCTTTACTTGCAGCCATTCAGCAAGTGTGTTTAGTAAAGCTAAGTAGTACAAACGCTGTATGCTAATAAGTCGTGCAGATGTATCTATCCGCATGCATACGTCGGAAAAAGGAACTGAGGAACAATGGAGCAACAAGATGACCGTATTATGGACGGAGATTTACAAACACTAGGTCTCCAATCCATCCTAAAAATGCTCGCGCTAAGCGGTAAGACGGGTAAACTACTTGTCTATTCAGGTCCTGAAACTCTTTCCGTCGATTTACGGCGTGGACAGATCGTCTCACTTCGTGAGGAAGGTGTGCCCCAACCAGATATATTGGGGATGCTCTGCCTCCTGGGTAAGCTACAGCCTTTGCATGTAAAGGAGATTTCCGAACTGTCGCAGGGTGATTTCCACGCTGCGCTTTCTATGCTTGTTGAACGTGGCCTCATGAGTTCAAGCGAACGACAACAACGACTAGAGTTCGCCGTTACGCAAGCTATAGGTCATGCGTTACGTTGGGTGAATGGACGCTTTGCTTTTCACCGCATTCATCCACTTGATACTGCTATGCAACCGCTAGATGTTGACTCTGTACTGTTAGAAGCCTTACGTCAAGCCGATGAATGGGAAGAAATCAGTGCTGAAGGCATAGTTCGTCTTACACGAACTACCGTTGCACGTTGGCAACCAGAGGTTTCAAAAGATGTACGAAGCCTTGGCTTGGGTCAAGAAGAGGTGAACGTGCTCTGCCTCTCAACTGGCGACATCCCTTTGCAAGCAGCAGCGCAGGTCTTGATGATGCCAGAGGCGCGCATTGCACGTATACTTGCACGCCTGATTAATTTTAATCTGATAGAAGTTGTTGACACTGTGATGGAAACGCAATTGCAGGGCGATCTTTCCAACATTATTATTAAATGTCAATACACCTTAGCTCACCAGCGCCAGTCCTCTACACCCGAACAGCACCTGCTTGGTCTCATTGTGACTCTCTGTGACTGCATAAATGGCTTGCTCATCCATCATGGACGCTATGCTCGCATACTCCGTGGACGAGGGCAAGTCCCAACAATAGAAATTATGCGCTACCTGGAGCGTCGCTTTGCACCACCCCTACAACTCTTATCGACACAACGCTATCCTATTCTGGAAACTGCAAATTTTGTCGATGGGCAACTAGACTGTCATGATATCCTTACTTTAAACAAAGTTGTACGTGGTGAGCAGTTAGAAGAATTTTACTGGGAGGCTGTGCAAGGACTTGCTGCGTTTCTCCGTATGGTCTTTGACCAACTGCTTCGTGACGAGGTTGGAAACTCACATACAGGTAGACAGTTGAACGTAGCATGGAAGATATTTCTTTCGGAGATTGACCAGGAAGTTCAACACTATCAAACATATCGTGCCTACCGTACTGCACAAGCACATCGTGGGCGGGATGTGACTGCGCAACCACAATCGCCCTCTATGGGCATTCTTCCATCGAGAAACAATCTATCAAGGGGTGAAGTAATAGAACAGGAAGGCAATGCTAATGCTTCCTGGTCATTTGATACGCAAAGGAGGTCAATATAAATGCCAGAACCGACAGTGCTTGTTGTTGATGACAGTCCAACAGTACGTAAAATTGTCCAAATGACCCTACAGCGAGAACATATTCGTGTCATTACGGCAAGCGATGGCTTAAGCGCTCTTACGTCTGTTGCTGATGAAATGCCGGCTGTTATTCTGCTTGACATTCAACTTCCTCGTATGGATGGGTACCATATTTGCCAGATAATACGCAAAAACTTGCAGTTTCGCCAGATTCCAATTATCATGCTAAGTGGGAAGGACGGGTTGTTTGACAAGATGCGCGGTCGCCTTGCTGGTTCTACTGAATATCTCACAAAACCTTTTGAAGCTGGTGAGCTTGTACAGACTGTGAAAAAGCATCTCGCAAACTGGGAAGAGCGGAGAGCGGAACATATGCCGATACAGCAAGAGGGCATACGTCATCGTCTACGCTATCGGGGCTAGAAACTATGTCAACCTCTCTTCTATAGATGTCTATCTACATGCAGAGAGATACGCCAGTGGAATAGCCATCCTTTCCCATTACACTGGTGTGCCGTAACTAGGAAAGGTATAATGGGATGTCGGGGCAGAAGATACTTGTGGTAGACGACAGTTGGACAGAATTGACCATGATCGTTACCCCTTTACGTAACAGTGGTTTTGATGTGGTCACTGCCGTTGACGGTGATGAGGCCGTTGAGAAAGTTTTTAAAGAGCGTCCAAGCTGCATTGTTCTGGATGTTGTGCTACCTAAACAAAATGGTTTTCAACTATGTCGTAAGCTCAAAAACTATGAAGCAAGTAAACATATTCCAATAATTTTACTAACAAGTAAAAATACACCACTTGACCGCTCCTGGGGATTGAGACAGGGTGCGGACCTTTATATGACCAAACCGTTCAATGTTGATGAGCTAGTGGCTAATGTACGAAGCCTTGTGTAAGACTTTAGTTGCGTCTGAAACGTCTATGCTACGACCTCTCTTACATTAGAGAGGTTTGTAGTGTTTCTCGAATCTCTCTTAATCAACTTGTCAGGAAGAAGACGAATTTGTCTTCTCAGACTACCTAGGCAGTATAGGGAAGGGACTTTTGGGCTACGCAGCAAGTAGGAGCGAAAGTGTGATAAACGAAGACTCAAAAAAAGTCCAGGATGCTCAACGTACTACCTTTGCAACAAGCCAGCAGCAACGCATAATGGCTGCAACAGCCCAGATGCAGCGCATACAGAGCGGTCAGGTAGCTACAGAGAATAATTCTGTCGAACGCGTTCCAGTGGGTGAACAATACTTGGTGTTTGTGCTCCATGACCAAGAATTTGCGGTAAGGGCAGAGCTAATACAAGGCGTTGAGCGTCCTACGTATGTCACTCCTGTCCCTAATGTAGTATCATGGGTACGTGGTGTTATAAATTTGCGTGGCTCTATTGCCTCCGTTGTCGATTTGAGGGCATTTTTAGGACTAGAAGAGGTCGCTAGTAGTCCGCGCACTCGTATCCTCTCGTTACAAGCGAACGAAATGCTTGTTTGCTTAACCGTGGACAGCGTAAGTGAAATGCTTCCCATTCCACAAGCAAGCATTGTCAGTGGAAATGTGTATTCAAGTCCTATTCCACATTGGATTGCTTCTTATGCTACGAGCTATGCGGTGTTCGGCAATCGGATAGTTGTGCTGCTGGATGTTGAGCACCTTCTTTTTTCCGACAAAATGCAACGCTACTAACTTTTGAGGCAATTGAGCGAAATGTCGAATAAAACATATTTGACGCACTGTGGATATTTTTTTATCAATAGGAGGTCTGGCGAATGAACCCTGACCGCAACAAGAGTGGGATGACCGTGAATGCGCTTATGGTCACAGGCATAACTGCCTCAACAGGTATTCCTGTGCTTCTGTTCGCATTACTGGGCTTTGTGTATGTAACCCTAAAATCTGGCTCTACTACAACATTTGGGTTGGTTATCCTTGGCTGCGCAATTACTGCACTTCTCCTTGTATTTACTATTAACTATATGGTGCAGCGTAGGATAAAAGATAAGTTGCTCGGACTCAACGACGTTTGCCGCGATTACGCAACTGGTGACCGCAGTGCTCGTGCACCTGTGCAGGGCGATGATGAGTTCGCCATGCTCTCAAATTCCCTGAACGGCGTATTGGATGGTCAGAGTGGAAATGCAGCACCACAAATGAACGGTGGTGGAAGTGATGCAGCTGCTCTACAAGCACAAATCGAAAAACTTTTGCAAGAGGTAAGTGCCGTCGGTGATGGCGATTTGCGTGTCCAGGCAGAAGTTACACCAGACACACTGGGCGTGCTTGCTGATTCATTCAACTATATGATTGAGGAACTTGCAAAGGTCGTTGGTCGCGTACAATCAACGGCTGTACAGGTAACAAACGCCACACGTCGCATTCTTGATCGCTCCGCAGACCTTGCGCAAGCGTCAGAAACACAGGTAGCACAAATATCTCAGACATCACAAGCTGTTGAAGCTCTCGCTGTCTTTATTCAGAATGTTGCTCGTGATGCTATGTCGAGCGTCGAAGTAGCGCAAGAAGCACTACGTAGTGCTACAAGTGGTCAACAATCTGTTCGTCAAACAATTGACGGTATGATGCTTATTCGTGAGAATGTGCAGGAAACCTCAAAAAAGATCAAACGTTTAGGTGAGCGCTCAAACGAAATTGGCGAGATTGTTCGTATTATCGAAGATATCGCAGATCAAACAAACCTTCTGGCCTTGAACGCAGCCATTCAGTCGGCAATGGCTGGTGAGCATGGACGTGGATTCGCTGTTGTTGCAGATGAAATTCGTCTTCTTGCTGAACGCTCAACTGAGTCAACAAGGCGCATTGCTACACTCGTAAAAAGTATTCAAGGCGATACCTACGATGCAGTTGTAGCTATGGAAGATAGTACGCAGGAAGTAGTGAAAGGCTCTCTACTGGCTGATGAAGCAGGGCGTGCGCTAAACTCCATCTATAGCGCAGTAGAACGACAAGCGAAGATGATCGAAAGTATCGCACGTTCAGCACAAGAACAAACTCCTGTTTCGGAAGCTGTCGCCGTTACGATGGTGCAGATATCAGAAGTCATTCGCCAGACCGATGCAGGAACACAGGAAGCCGCTGTAAGTGTAAGCTATCTAGCAGAGCTTTCTGAACAATTACGTTCTTCTGTCTCAACATTTCGTTTGCCAGAGCGCGGAAACGAAGCTTCTGGCACGTTCTCTCATTTGACATCTATTACAGAGATGTCCGGTGGAAATGAGCAAATGTTTACGCCAGCCCTAAATTCCGGTCTACCACCAATGGATGCAAATGATTGGGGTCAGGGATTTGCTGGGAATTTCCCTCCCTTACCAGAGCCTGGTAATTCCGGTTCTCTAGTCGCGCTATCGTCCCGGTCTGGTCAATACTCGTTTGACAACCAGCAAGACTTTGGTGTTCCTGCAAGCTTTGGAGGTCAATCGCAATACATAGGTGGCAATCAACAAGATTTTGGTTTCCCTCCCCAGTTTTCGGGTCAGCCAGATTTCGGAGATGCACAATTCCCCGATCAGGGTTTTGGGGATGCGCAGTTCTCCAACCAGGGTTTTGGAGATCAACATTTTCCGAGCCAACCGAACTTTGGGCAGTATAACAGTCAACAAGGATTTGGGAGCGGTCAGCAGTATAACAGCCAACAAGGATTTGGGAGCAGCCAACAGTATGGCAGTCAGCATCAGAATGGTAATCAATACAATAACCAACCAGATTTTGGTGATATGAACGGCTTTGGAGGGTTTGAGAACCCGCAGAACTTCAACGGAAGCAACGGAAATAATGGACAAGGAAGTCAGGGATTCGGTGGACAAACTCCCGCATTTTTTCCGCCTATTAATCAATCTGTACCGCAACCGTTTAATCAAGGAGTGACGCCTTCTCAGGGACCGCCTACCTCTCGTCAGCGTCGGCCTACTGGATCACAAAGCCAGCAAGGTCAGCCATCACCATTTAACCAAGATCAGGTTCCTTTCTCAAATAATGGAGACCTCGGTCGCTAGCAAGCCAGCATTGCGCTGTACCTATTCATAGGATAGATGTATAGCGCAATACTAGAATAGTGGGTGTGCGTAACATGTCGAATGCGTTTGACAAAATGTCTGTCCTCGAATCGTTTATTGAAGAGGTAAATAGCTATTTACCAGATATCGAAACAAATCTCGATCATCTAGCACAACTAGCCCAGTCAGCTCAGGCGGTGAGCGATATGGATGCTATCGAGGAAACATATCGCCGCACTCACACTATCGGCGGTTCCGCATCTATGATGGATTTCCCTGGCCTCTCTCATGTTGCTCGCGGTATGGAAGACATTCTTGGTGATGCGTTAGAAAACATCATCGTTCTCGATACTCCTACCATAGCTTTACTACAACGTTCATTAGGGAGATTACATCATCTTCTCGATGGTGTTCGTACAGGCATTAACGAGGAAGAGGTAATCGCTGAGGACGATGCCGATTATGTGCAGTATCGTTCCGCCCTTGAGTCTACACAGACAAATCCTCAGCAAGCTACCCCAGCGAACGAGTCTCAAGTCTCGGTTGAGCCTGTGGTGAGCCAAGTGGCACAGCAGCCAGAAGAAGCAATTTCTCCCTCTGCAATGCCCTCTTTTGATGAGGTGCTCGCGTCATTTCGTACATCGGCAGAAGATGACGAGACTATATGGCCTGAAGAACCTATACAGCTTCCTGTGTCAGCACCACCTCATGAAGAGGTAGAGCTTCCAGTCGTACAGACACCTGTGTCAACAACACCGCTTAGCGCACTTGATACACTTGTCGCCTCAACACGACAAAATACCTCTCCTGTAGAATCTGTCCCTGTGGCACACACTATACAATCTGTATATGCTGAACCTTCTACGGTTGCATCTCACGAAGAAAATGTAGCACTGGTAGCACAGAACCAAGCACTAGAGTCTCTCAATCTCTCTTCTACTCAAATTGAAGCACTACCAAAAGCATATAGCGATGTACAGAATGATGCGCAGACAGTGGTTACTTACGCAACATCGCTCAAAAATGTTAGCTCACAACTGCGTTCAGCAATGACCATTATCGAAGACCAACGTAATGAATTTCGAGGGTTTCTGGACGGCTCTAAAGATGCGCTTGAGCGTATGGAGGAGTGGGCTGGTCAGGCGATGGGACTCAATCTCAAAAATAGCCCTGAACAAGTAAGGCGCTATTTGCCACTCTCTGTTATGTGGGTGTCCAACACTAAGCTCAAAAAAGTGCTTGAGTTGCTGACTCAGATTACAAACGGTGTTGATTTGACTGATGAGCAAATGCACGTTATTTTGGAGCAACTCACATCCTCTATAGCGGCATGCGGCGACGCATTCCAACAAATGCAGAAGAATGCGACGACACACGTGTTGACACAAGAACCGGGGTGGACTTCTTGGGAGATGCAGGCTCCATCTGCCACAGAGCATGATGTACAGGAACGTGTAACCTTTGAGCGACGTGGAGACCCAGCTGCCTTACGTGCTGAAGTGGAAGCGATGGTACGTGAGGAACTGCGCCGCGAATACGAGGAACGTACTTCGGCGACGTTAGCTGCGCAAGTTGCGTTGGAGCAACGGATACGTAAAGAGGTATATCAGGAGCTTGAGGAAAAGCGAAAATTACAAGCAAACGCTTCAGGCTCTAGTGATGAAGAGGCACGGCAAGAATTAGAGGCGCGCTTACGCAACGAAATAGAAATACAAGTACGTCAGGAATTTTTGCAACAAATTGATGCTAGTGCTAACATACCTATCGAGAGCTTGATGCCGCCAACGCAATTAGCACCAACTACATCAAACTTTGCAGATAGAGCACTGCAGGCGACCGGAATCGCACCACGAGACGAACAGCGTTCTACTTTCAATGAGAACGTGACTGCCCCGTTGCCTAATACCAGTAACACTACACCTATGTCGGCTTCTTCTGATAACACCACTGCACAAAAACTTGTATCATCCGTGACCGCTTCGAGCAACAATGTAGCTTCTCAACGCGTATCGTCTCCTTCTGTAGTGAATAGCGAGTTTAGTGAAGAGGCAGCCGAAATCTTCCGCTTGGAAGCGGAAGAACACTTGCAAACGATCAGTACCTATGTTGCGGCACTTGAAAAAGAACCTACAAACCGCGAATTTATTCAAGGCATCCGACGAGCCACCCACACACTCAAAGGTGCTGCTGCGATGATGGGTTTCCGCGCAATTGCTGAACTAAGCCATGTGTCTGAAGACCTTCTTGATAATATAATGGAAGGGAAAACTCCAGCATCGTCCGATGCGCTTAGTATCATCTTGGATACCGCGGAAACTCTCGACATTCTTATCATGGGGAAAGATACAGACAACATTCCAGACGAGGCAAGAGTACAAGCATTGCGTGTGCGCTACGCCGAAATTTTGGGTGAGCAGGGTGTTTCTCTTCATGTGATCAACGAAGATATCGACGAAGCGTTAGTAGAGAGCGAAGATGAGCGTGTCACGGAGACAGCTATCGTCGCTGGTGTCATCTCTGACGAACCGGAGCTAGCAACTCAGCGTGCTAATCGTGACGAAGATTTAAGTGTTCGTGTGCGTCTTCAGAAGCTTGATGAGCTTGTCAATCTCTTCGGCGAATTGCTTGTCAATCGCAGTGTGCTGGAAGAACGCATTGAGCGTTTAGTACGTCTTGTCGCAGATGTAGGTATCAGTAGCAACCGTCTACGTGACGTTGGGCAGAAACTAGAGAGCCGTTTTGAAGCTGCCACGCTTCCAAGTGGTCGTTCGGTTGTTGTGATGCCGGGCGAGGGCAATCAACCAAGTACGAATGGTAGCAACGGGAAGAATACAGAGCTCTCTCATCTCGACGATTTCGACGCACTTGAAATGGACCGCTATACAGAATTCCATCAAGTGGCTCGTGGTCTAAGCGAAGGCATTTCAGATATGGCGACTTTGAGTGCTGAGATGGACACGATTATACGCGAGTGCGAAGGTGTGTTTGCACGTGAGAATCGTCTCAGTACCACCGTACAAGATCGTTTGATGAAGACGCGCCTCGTCCCACTTTCAACCATGACACCTCGTTTGTATCGTGCAGCGCGAGCGGTCGCGCTCAAACAAGGCAAGGAATTTGAGTTCCTGCTTGAGGGTGAGGAAACCGAGATTGACCGCACCGTGTTTGAAGAAATCGCCGGTCCATTGCTTCATCTCATCCGCAACGCGGTAAATCATGGTATTGAGACGCCCGAAGTTCGTACTCAACATGGAAAAACACCGAAGGGCCAAATTACTCTCGCTGCCTCTTATGAAGGAAATCAGGTTGTCATCACGGTACGTGAAGATGGACGAGGTATTGAACCGGAGCAGGTGCGCAACGTTGCAATCGCCCACGGCCTGATCCGTCCAGAACATGTGCTAAGTGAGAATGAACTCATCGAACTTATCTTCCGACCCGGTTTCTCCACTGCCGAAGTTTTAAGTGAGGAAAGTGGACGTGGTGTTGGTCTCGATGTTGTTCGTGATAGCGTCTCACGCTTGAGAGGGACTATAGAGGTTGAGTCCACACCAGGGCACGGTACCGCCTTTACCATGAAGTTCCCAACCAGTTTAGCGATTCAAAGTGCTATGATGGTGCGTGTGAACGATCAGCAGTTCGCAATCCCGATTGCTGTGGTTGAATCAATTGGACGCCTCGATACATTTAAGCGTACCACCGTTGCGGGTCAGGCTGCAGTTGTAGTCCGTGACAATCTCTATCCACTAAGTGTTTTAGCGCAATATCTTGGACAACCGTTAAGTCAGATAGATGATAAATCACACGTGCTCCTTGTCAATGCCGGTGGTAACCGTGTGGCACTGGTTATAGACGAAGTAAAAGGAAAACTTGATATCGTCATGAAGAACCTTGGCCCACACCTGCGGCATGTACATGGCGTTGCAGGTGGTACTGTACTTGGCAATGGACAGGTTGTTCTGATCCTGGAATTGACGGAACTACTCTCAGCACGTACTCGCTTGGTCGCAAGCTTGACTGGCAACGCTTCTCAAGTGGAGGCAACAACATTAGCACCACAAGCGTATCAGGTACCGCAAACACCGCCACTTGGAAATAAATCTTCCATTGAGGGATCGCCAGTGCAACAAACGGGAGCCTTTACAAAACTTCCTGCAACTGCTGCGAAGACTGAGCGCGGCAAGCATGTCCTTGTAGTTGACGACAGCCCAAGTGTGCGTCGTGTTGTCGGCAACATGCTCAAACAGCATGGTTGGGAGGTTCAAATGGCTCGTGACGGCGTTGAGGCACTGGAAATGATTACTCGTGAAACGCCAGCAGCTGTCTTGCTCGACGTTGAAATGCCGCGTATGGATGGTTATGAGCTTATCGCAACAGTCCGCGCTCAAGAGCAATACCGTACACTTCCCCTTGTTATGCTGACATCCAGAGCGGCAGCAAAGCATCAGCAACGTGCGATGCAGCTAGGTGCAACAGCGTACCTTGTTAAGCCCTATCAGGATGATGAATTGCTGAATATTCTCAATTCAAATGTCTATGGAACAGCGTCCGTTAGGTAAAAGGAGTTTGAGCTATGGGTGTCGAACGTGCTGTAACGCGCTGGTACGTGCAACGGCAACTGCTTCTGGACGAAATCATACTATTAGAAACAAAAATCGCACCATCGTCAACTGATGATGGTGCGATATCTCAACAAGAAGAGACTCTACAAAAATTAGCACAAGCACAAGAGAAGTTGCGCGTTCTTGGGAATTGCCCTCGCCCTATGATGGGGTAGGCAAAGTAGTAATATGTCCCAGGACGCGATTACCCATTGCAGTCGTTCCCACGACTTCTTTTCCTGCCTCGCGCACATCCTCTGTACGATAGCCCTCGTTAATTGTCCCCTCAACGGCGGCTTCGACCTCTTCGGCCTCACGTGTCAGACCGAGCGAATGTCGTAACAACATCGCGGCAGAGAGAATAGCGGCAATAGGATTCGCTTTCCCTTGACCCGCGATGTCTGGTGCGGAGCCGTGAATTGGTTCATAGAGACCAAACAAGCCGTGTTCAGTTCTACGCGTTCCAAGACTAGCAGACGGAAGCATACCCATCGAACCAGCCAGCATGGATGCCTCGTCTGTCAAAATATCCCCAAACAAATTCTCTGTGACAATCACATCGAAGCTTGCAGGGCGTCGAATAAGATGCATCGCGCAGGCATCAACCAGAAGATGTTCTAACGTGATATCTGGATATTCACTAGCTACACGATCTGCCACACGTCGCCACAATACGGACGAACTGAGGATATTGGCCTTATCGACAGAGGTAACATGCTTACGCCTCCCTCGCGCAATATCAAACGCTGCACGGATAATGCGCTCAATCTCAGCCTCTGTATAAATCAGTGTGTCAATGGCCTCTATTCCCTGTGCCGTTTGCCGAATCTCACTTGGCTTGCTTGCCAATGGCTCTAAATGTCCATAATATAGTCCACCAGTTAGCTCGCGTACTACAAGAAAGTCAGTGCCCTGCAGAAATTCTGCTTTGATACTAGAGGCATTCAATAATGCCTGAAATGGGCGAATAGGTCGCAAATTGGCGAAAAGCTGTAACCCTTTGCGCAATCGCAAAAGAGCACGTTCGGGCTTTACCGTTGAGCTAGCCATGTCCTGTGGCAATCCACCAACCGCACCAAACAAAATAGCGTCACTCTGCTGACAAAGCTCCATCGTCTCTTCAGAAATAGCGTCTCCCTCGGCCTGAATCGCCGCCACTCCAACCAGTGCCTTGTGAAATATAAAACTATGTCCATAGCGTTGACCCACTGCTTGCAGCACGCGCACCGCCTGCTCCGTCACCTCCGGCCCAATACCATCCCCCGGCAAAACCGTAATAGTGTATGTACCCATTGCCTACCAACCTCCTTAATGCTTTGTAAATTTTGTTAACTTGAAGGTGAGAGAAGCTTATGCAGCAACACTAATTGTAATCATTTGAGGCCGCTCCGTTTCTTCAGGTATTGGCAAACCATCTAAGATGAGGCTTTCAATGTATCCTTCGATTGCCTCTCGTGCGCGTTCGATACATTGCTCAATTGTCTCTCCTTGTGTGATACATCCAGGAAGTACGGGAACTGTTACTGTATAACCACCCTCTTCAAAATCGGGGTCCAAAATGATTGTATAATTTCGCATAATTACTCCCTCACAATAGTTCTAAGAACTCTTCGAGACTCAATCCTGCCTGCTTTAGTATTGATTGTAGCGTTTTTGTCTTGATTATATCTCCTCCATGTACCGCCACCGTTACACGTCTTTCTAAATAATCAGGATGTTTCAAATAAGTATGTGAGCCACGTTGATACTGCACATACCAGCCCCCACACCGTAGTGCTTTTATTGCCTCGTATCCTGTGATACGGGGTAATCTTGGACTCATAACATCTATTCTTTCCAAGACAATGCTTTTAGTTTAAACAAATTGTATGGTATGTATCCGTACCTGTCAAACTATCCTACAACACCACTTTTTTGAAGCAAAACCTTCCTTTTCAACGTGTTCATAACAAAGCTATTTTAGCCGTCTGCATATATAGCACGAATGGACGTGCCATGCTATAATAGGAACGAGGCGGGATGCAAATACTCCGTCTTGCGCATAATTTTCTTTCCTAATTCATATTAATAAAACACAGGCAAGAGGTGCTGCTAAACCTTTGCATGAGGAGTTTTTATGAGCAGCGAAATTCAGAATAATGGGAAACCCCCTGTTAACACACATCGAAAATTTGTGCCACTTGCTATGGCGTCTGGTCCTAGCGAATATACACCAGGGGACCAGGAACTACCTGTAGAATTGACGAGCGTCGCTGAGATGCTCCAATGGGCGCAAAATTGGGCGCGTTCAAAATCGGTATGGCCTCTCGGCTATGGTCTCGCGTGCTGTGCTATCGAAATGATCTCGTCGGCCTCTGCACCACAGTATGACCTTTCGCGTTTTGGTTCAGAGGTCTTCCGCTCTAGCCCACGTCAGGCCGATCTAATGATTGTAGCTGGTACCGTCTCTATCAAGATGGGGCCACGTCTCCGCTTACTATGGGAGCAAATGCCTGAGCCAAAATGGGTCATGAGCATGGGGCAATGTGCAAATTCTGGCGGCGAGTTTTACGACAGCTATTATACTGTGCAAGGTGTCGATACCATTGTGCCAGTGGATGTCTATATTCCTGGCTGTCCTCCCCGTCCAGAGGCACTCATTGAGGGCTTGCTTAAGTTACGCGAAAAGATTTTGAAGCAGGGTCTCAAAGTGCGTGGCGAGAAGGAATTAGAGGTGTAGTCTATGCGTGGAATTCTTGAAGGCATGGGCCTAACGTTTAGCCATATGTTTCGTCCCAAGCCCACTCGACTCTATCCATACGAGAAGCCTAAGCTACCAGCGCGTAGCCGAGGCTTGATTCAGCTTATCGCGGAAGAAGGATTACATACTGAGTTCAACCTCAAGTGTGAGTCCTGTCTACTCTGCGAAAAAGCGTGTCCCCCCCGTGCCATCACTATCGAGTATGAGCCGATGGACGAGTGGAAAGAGCGTCCCTGGTTCAAGTCGTATATCCGTGATGGTGCCGAGAAATTCACGTCTCGTAAACTGCCAGCAGCAACAGGTGCATCCAAAGGCGGCTTTTACAAGACACGTATGTCGGAATATGCTGTACATTATCATGACAAGCATGTTGCTCCATGTGCTGCGACTCCGACAAAAGATCACCTCGAACCAGAGATCGATTTGACAAAAGTTGATGAACTCTTAGAAACTTGGTCACAAGAAGCTGGAAATCTGCCTGCGTTACTTGATGCAGTGATGGATATTTATGGCTATCTTCCAATTCAGGCGGCAAAGCGTGTTGTGCAAGCGCGTGGCGTAGACCTGAGCGATATCTTTGGTATCGCAACCATGAGTCCTAAGTTCAAGCCCGCACCAAGAGTAAAAGGTGTCCTCCGCGACGATCAACCCGTGCGTGGACTAGCACCAGACAAACGCGGCGTGTGGGGAAATATTAATCATGTGAGGCAGCCCAATGCCTAATGTAGAAAATTCTTATCGCGTTTTACGTCGAGCAGAAGACTCTGATATTCGTTCGCTCGACGCCTATCGTAGTGCTGGTGGTTATACAGCACTCGAAAAGGCCATCCGCCAGCAGACGCCTGAACAGGTTATACGCCAGGTGACAGACGCAAAACTGCGTGGTCGTGGTGGAGCAGGCCGTCTCACGGGCGAAAAATGGCGTATTGTACGTGAGACGCAGGACGACCAGAAATACGTTATCTGCAATGCCTACGACGCCGATCCTCGTTCTTATGCTGTGCGTACCGTTCTAGCGCAAAATCCGCATCAGGTCATCGAGGGTATTATCCTTGCTGCCTACGCTGTTGGGGCGTCTGAAGCATATCTATTTACTCGTAGTTTCTTCTACGAGGGCGTTGCAGCCATACAGCAAGCACTGAAAGAGGCACTAGAAGCTAATCTTGTTGGTCGTGATATTCTCGGTACTGACTTTAGCTGCACTATTAATGTCCTCGGCGTTGATATTGGCTTTATGGGTGGTGAAGAAACTGTCCAAATCGCTCTTATCAAGGGGCGACGTGGTATGCCAGAGCAGCGTCCACCATTCCCAACACAGTACGGTTTGTGGGACAAACCAACCGCCATTAATTCAGTCGAGACGCTTGCTAATATCCCATACATTGTGCAAAATGGAGCCTCGGCATTTACGAGCGTTGGCACACCCACAACTGGTGGTACAAAACTGGTAACTGTATATGATGTTGTGACGACGAATACGCCATCGAGTCCAAAGGTTGTTGAAGTACCTTTTGGTGCGTCTATTCGTGCTATTCTCGAACAGGCTGGTGTTCAGCGTGCTGATAGTGAATTGCGTGCAGTTGTAGTCGGTGGTGCGGAAGGTGGCGCATTGCCCGTATCACTTCTGGATACACCATTCGATTTTGACCCGATTGAAGAGGCAGGTGCCATCATCGGCTCAAGCATTATCGAATTACTTCCTACAAACACTTGTATGGTCAACTGGGCAATGGAGCGTAGCAATTATCTCAGTAAAGAAAGCTGTGGTAAATGCGTTCCTTGTCGTCTCGGCGTCAAGCGTATCGGGGGTATTCTCGAAGGAATTGTAAGCGATATGGGTGTCAACGGTGATCTTGCAGTCCTTGATGAGTTCGCTGAATATGTGCCAAACGGCTCTCTTTGTGGTTTTGGAGTGCAAGCAACTAATCCACTTAAAACCGCCAAACGCTACTGGCCTGATCATTTTCAGCAACATATCGAAGCATTACAGTGTCCAACGGGTACTTGTCTTCCTGTACGTTCACATCGTTTTGTAACCAAACACGTATTAACGTAAAGGCATGTAGGGGCGTAACAAGTGTTGTGCGCTCTTCTGTATCTCAAATCGTCGTACAATGGGTACAATATACCGTATCGTACCCCTACCCACGAGGTATTAAAACTACATGGCAATATCAATCCGAGATAATTTCTCACCAGCCACACAGGAGCCGCAAGGCCCAATGGTGCGTAACGATGTTGGGCATCCCAGCTTTACGATTACCGTTGATGGCAAGGTGATGCCAGCATATCAGGGTCAAAGCATCCTGAGTGTTGCGATTGATAACGGAATCAGCGATATTCCTAATCTTTGTAATGATGAGAAGCTAGAGCCAACCTCTGCCTGTCGTATGTGCCTTGTACACATCGAAGGTGAGGCACGTCCTCTACCCTCTTGTAATACACCGGCACTTCCCGGTATGGTAGTCTCGACCAATTCAGACGAATTGTTCCATATTCGTCGCACCAATCTGGAAATGATGCTTTCCGACCACAACGCTTATTGTCAGCCACCATGTCAGGTCGATTGCCCGACACACATTGACATTCCAGGTTATCTGGAATTGATCGCTAAGGGTGAGATGAAAGAGGCTGCGCGTCTGGTCAAAGAGGTACTTCCCTTCCCCTACATTCTTGGTCTGACCTGTCCTGCTCCTTGTCAAAAAGCCTGTCGGCGTGCGCTTGTCGATGAAGAAATCGCCATCTGCCGTATGCATGGTCACGCAGCCGAGACGTGTTTGCTTGACCCACCATTGCCCTATCTGAAAGACCCAGATACTGGTAAGAAGGTTGCCGTTGTTGGTGCTGGTCCTGCTGGCCTTACAAACGCTTACTATCTCGCGCTGCATGGTCACTACGTCAAAGTTTTTGATATGCAACCACAAGCTGGTGGTCAGTTGCGCTACGGTATTCCTGAGTATCGCTTGCAGAAGGATATGATGGACCGAGACCTTGATGGCGTGTGGCAATTAGGCGTAGATTTCCAGGCCAATGTTAAGCTTGGACGCGATTTCACTGTTGACGATCTCTTCGCGCAAGGCTTCGATGCTGTGTTCCTCGGTATTGGTGCTTGGACAAGTAATGAGCTAAAGGTCGAAGGTGAAGATGCCGATGGCGTTGTCAATGCTATCTCGTACCTCGCTGAAAAGGTCGAGGGTAAGCCTGTACCAGTGGAAGAGGGCAAAGAAGTGGTTGTTATTGGTGGTGGCTTCACCGCCTTTGACTGTACACGTACCTCTCTCCGCTTAGGCGCAAAGGTTCACACGATGTACCGTCGTGGACGCCAGGAAATCGGTGCGACGATGGAGGAGACCGAGGATGGTGAGGCTGAGGGAACAGACCTTCAATTCTATGTCAGTCAGACAAAAATCCTGACTGAAAACGACAAGGTGACAGGCGTTGAGTTCCAAAAGAACAAGCTTGGTGAGCCTGATGCGAGTGGTCGCCGTCGTCCTGTGCCAATTCCTGGTTCAGAGTTTGTTGTTCATTGTGACGCTGTTATTCCCGCTATCGGTCAGGCTGTTGACAAGAAAGTCATGACCGCAATTGCTCCGCAAGGCGTCCAGGCAACGAAATATGGAACTGTCCAGACAAATCCACATAACCTGATGACAGATCGCGTCGGTGTCTTCGCTGGCGGCGACTGCCAGATGGGAGCCAAGACTATCATTGAGGGTGTCGCACAAGGTAAACTGGCGGCACGAGCTATGCATGGCTACTTGATGGGCGAAGACATGAAGGAAGTCGCACGTCGTCTTGAACTGGAAGAGCGTCGTCCAGACCTCTTCGACATCGTGCCCTACAAGCCCGTCGAGCCAAAGGTGAAGATGCCTATGCTCCCTTACGAGGATCGCACCCGCAACTTCAAACTTATCGAGATGGGCTACCTACGAGAGCAAGCCGAACGTGAAGCTGCTCGTTGTCTACAATGCGCGTGCCCTGCTGCTGGTCAATGCGATCTGCAGAAGTATAGCATCGAGCATGGGCTCGCTGACAACCGCTTCCACGATGGTGAGCCAACCGACTATCATGATTATGAAACAGATTTGTCACACAGTTTTATCCTACGCGACCCCAACAAGTGTATTAACTGCACTCAATGTGTGCGCGTCTGTCATGACGTGATTGGGCCTGACTGCTACGGCATGTTCGGTAAGGGCTTCGACACCATTGTCGAAACTCCCTTTAATGTCAGCTTGCACGATACCGACTGTGTGTCCTGTGGTGCCTGCGTACAGGTCTGTCCAACTGGTTCGTTGATGATGGCAGAGCGTACGCTCAGTCGCTACGCCTTCGCGCTTGATCGCTGCATCTTCTGTGGTGATTGTGTCGAAGTATGTCCACATGGTGCCTTGGGTGAGACGCCAAACTTCGAGTTGTCCTTCTTCAACCGCTACGGCGACGATGTGACGCTTGAGAAAAATGATTTAGCAAACGCTCCAAACTACTTAGTTCGCCAACGCCTTCCACGTAGCAAGAAGAGTCTGCCAATGATGAATCCTCTGGTTCGTCCGCTTCCAGCACGCAGCATTCGTGAGTAGAGGTGTACAGGGAGACC
>CAXUHF010000015.1:33098-51767 GCA_964250765.1 uncultured Ktedonobacteraceae bacterium
CTTGCGGTCTCCCTGATGTATAGCAAAAGCTGCTGGTGTTGAGCACTACCCCAACACTAGCAGCTTTTATTACGAGATTATTTTTATAAACTTGCTGGTCCTGTTGGAGGAAAAGGTGGAATGCCCATCTGCGCATTGGGTTGCTGCTGTCGTATTTGATTGTCAATCGAGAGGGTTATGTCATGCACAACGTTGTTTTGCGAGACTGCACCAATTGCTGCTGTAACAAGCAGGGGATGCAAAACAAGACCAACTGCTCCAACCGCTAGCTGATCTGTCCAATCTTGTGCACCAACCTGTACGAGCGTTCCCCCGCTGACACGCTGTAGAGAAACAGTGAGTGCTTTATTGAAGCCAGTAATAGCTCTCAGCGTATCTTCCTTTTTTAACTGAACCGTTAACTGATCGGGATTCCCGAACTGCTGGGTTTGGTAGCCTTTCGCTTGATATTCAAAAACCAATGCCTGTCCTATTCGTGGCAGTTCGAGTTGCTCTGTCTGATAAAAATGTGACTCCATGCTCTTTGCTCCTTGACGAAATTCTTCTTACTCTCATAACTGTTTGTTCGCCTCTTTTTATACGGCCAAAAGAGAATGAGGTTACAGGTTAATCCTTTCGTGAAATTGACACGTAGTATAATAGAAGCATCATACTTTCAATGGGAAGGAACTTGTGCCGCAATGCAGCGTATTTTGCGTTTTCCTAGAGGATTTTTGTGGGGGACTGCATCCTCTGGCTATCAGTGTGAAGGTGGTAATACAAATACTCAATGGTATCGTTGGGAACAACAAGGACATATTCTTAGTGGTGAGCAGTGTGATGAAGCATCAAACTGGTGGGAACATGCTGAGCGCGACTTTGAACTAGCGGAGCAGATGGAGAATAACGCGCTACGCTTAAGCTTAGAATGGAGCCGTATTGAGCCAGAAGAAGGGCATTGGGATAGTGCCGCATTAGAACGATACCGCGAGATGCTAATCGATCTTCGTAAACGAAGTATGAAACCGATAGTTACGTTGCATCACTTCACAGAACCACTCTGGTTTGCTGATCGTGGCGGGTTCGCCAACGAAGCCAATATACGCTTCTTTATTCGTTATGCGGCACATGTAGTCGAGATGCTGCGAGATCTGTGCGATTTCTGGATGACAATAAACGAGCCAAACGTCTATGCCATACAAGGCTATGAACTAGGAGCCTTCCCACCGGGAGAACGTAATGTTGCGCGAACACTTCAGGTAAGTAGAAACTTGCTACAAGCTCATGTTGAAGCATTTTATGCAATCCGCCGTATTCAACCAGAGGCACAAATTGGGTATTGCTTGCACTATCGCCTCTTTGATCCTGCAAATCCCCTTTCACCATTAGATCGTGGCGTTGCCAATGTACAAGATACACTATTCAACTGGGCCGCGTTGCAGGCTGCTGAAAGCGGACGCTTTCCCTTTCCTGCTGGTAGTGTGCTTCCTCCTATTGCGAGGGCGGCAGGGACTAGAGATTTTCATGGTGTGAACTACTATACACGAAATATGGTTCGTTTTGATCCCACCGTTCCAATGGAAGTCTTTGGAAGACGTTTTGTACAAGCGAACGCGCTTCGTAACGATCCTGGTTTGGACGAAGACTTCGGCGAAATCTATCCAGAGGGACTCTATCGCGTACTAAAAGCTGTGCATCAGCGTACACGAGGGAACAAGCCATTGTATATCACAGAGAACGGTTTTAGCGATGCTCGTGATGATCGTCGTCCACGTGCAATCCTCGAACATCTGGCGATGATGCATCGTGCGATACGTACCGGTATTCCTGTTCGTGGCTATTTGCATTGGTCGCTTGTTGATAACTTCGAGTGGAATAATGGCTGGCAGGTGCGCTTCGGCTTAATTGAAATGAATCCATCTACACAAGAGCGTTTCCCACGGCGTAGTGCCAGTATGTATGGTGAGATATGCCGTGCGAACGCAATCACTGAAGCTATCGTTGAACGCTATGCGCCAGAGGCTGTTGAGTCCATCTTTGGAAAAATACAAAGCCTGCCTCTTATTGTGTAAAGTATTGTGCTGTAAGCGTTTATTCAACTAGGGCAGCGGGTGCCCTTGCATTAATGGAACTATTATTAGGAGCATGAGGAAAAGGTATGGATATTGCTACAACGTATGGCCTCACATATGGTCTGGCATTTGCGTCTGGTATAAATGCCTATTTTCCTTTGCTCGCTTTTGCGATTGCAGCGCGGTGGCTTCATCTTTACAAGGTAAATCCCAACTTTTCGTTTATCACGCAAACATGGTTCATGGTCGCTCTTGCTATTCTTGCGTTAGCCGATCTCTTTGCCGACAAAATTCCTATTATCGATCATATCTGGGATGCTATCCATACCTTTATCCGTCCAATGGCAGGTGCATTTGTTGCCGCTGCAAGCGACAACAACATTCATGTTCTTCCCAACACGACCTACATGGGAACTCCTATCATGACGATGGGTATAAATCTTTCTGTAACGCTTGTAGTAGTCATGATCGTCGGTGCTGTATTAGCGTTCATGACGCACATCACAAAGGCTTCGACACGTATTGCCTCTACCGCAACTACCGCAGGGCTACTCAACATCGTGCTCAGCATTGTTGAAGATATAGGCGTTGTTATTGCAACGCTGCTTTCACTCTTTGCTCCCGTTGTCATGTTTGTCATCGTCATACTCTTTGTTCTCGTTTTCCTGCTGGTGGCACGTCGTATTCTTCGTCTATTCGAGCGGAGAAGAAGACAAACCGTGAGCTATAGATGATTCCTACAAACGAATATCCAGCGTACACACATATGGTACGCTTTGCCTATCCTCTCGATACGCGGGTGAGCCTAGCAGTGCGGGTGGTAAATGGCGTTGTTGCTCAATCGTTTCCTGCAAAAGTTGCGACTGCCCTAGTCTATTCAGTTCTATCAAGGACGCACGAAGAATAGCCTGTGCGTTAGACTGGGCACGATCACTCATAAAACGTGCCCATGCTTCACCCAGCCAGAGGCCAGCGCGTACACGTTCAGAACGCGCCTCTTGTCGCTCTTCAAGTGTATTTCCTGTAGCAGTACCCCACGGTCGCCAGATGCGCCATGCACGCTTAAAGTGCACCATACTTGCCCCAGGATGGTTTCCAACAAGCTGAAAGGCACCAGAGGCGATCTCAAGCCAACCCCATGCTTGCGCCTCCTCAAGTGATTGTGTCACAAAAGGTGTGTCACTACTCTCATGAATAAGCGTGTCATAGCCAACAATAGGGAGATCGCCACTCAGCCGTTTGAGTGCATTACGAATACGTAGGAGTAACTCTTGTGCATGATAAATGTCTCCCGTCAAACATAGATGAAATGCTTCTTGAGCCAGCAACTCTGCACTTTTGTAAGTCGTCCCTTGCGATGTATTCAATGGTGGTGCGTCCTTCTCGCTAAAATACTTCTCTCTGTATCATAGCAAATCATGGTGTTACGAAGGAATGTATTTTTGACTTGTCTTTTGTACTATGTTCAGGTAAACTCATAAAGAAAAGCTGCGAAATGAGTATGACAATCATCTAAGAATAGTGAGAAAGGTCTCCGACGTTTATGTCAGATGTACAACGTTTCACAACCTCTGTTGAGCTTTCTTTTGCGGAGAAGCATCTTTATGATGTCATTGTGGTAGGAGCAGGACCAGCTGGCTCATCAGCTGCTTACTATCTAGCGCGACAAAGGACTGATGTACTGCTGGTTGACCGTTACGCATTTCCGCGTGATAAGTGTTGTGGTGATGGTCTCATGCCGCCAGCACCTGAGGAGCTAGCCCTGATGGGACTCGCTGACGAGGTACAATCTCGTTATGCATCCGCAAAAAGTATTGCAGTCTCGTTGTATGACTTACCACCAGCACAACATTCTATAGACCCTAGTACACACTTCTCTCGTGGCTTTGTTGCACCGCATGTGGACTTCGACGCGTTACTGTGCAATCACGCACTTCAACAAGGTGCATCATGGTTAGACAACCTTTCTCCGCTGAGGGCATCTCTGCCGCGCTAACAAGCGGACGATTAGCGGCTGAAACGTCGCTCGTTGCTCTAAAGCGTAAAGACTTCTCTCAGGAGACACTACATGCATATGGTGATGCAATCCGTAGCCTTTATCAAGAAGTGTATGACACACTGATTGCAAGCAGCAGCAATGTGTCTATCACATCACACTAGTATAAACGGCCTCATTGAGTACTATTCAGCAAAAACATGAAGCACGTCCAGTACAAAAGCTCCGCTTGTCACATGTAGAGAGAACGTGTTACACTTCTTTATAGAAGGTGTAGCGTGTTTTTTTACTACACCCATTTTATTATGTAAATGAGGCTAGACGTATGGATACATCAATCTTAGAAACACAAAAATTCCACTTTGGTAGCAAAATAATTTGCTCGGATGGTGAAGAGGGTATGCTGGTACAGGTAGGGTTTGATGCTGCTGCTCGTCGTATGACGCATATAGGTATAAGGCAAGGACGATTTTTCGGTAAAACTACCTATTTGCCCTACGATACTGTGACGAATGCGACGGGTGAAGGCGTGACACTCCGTATTCCTGGTGCTGATGTACTAGCCGCAAGTAAAAGTGCTCCTAACGCTATCTTTCTTGACAACAAAAGCGTTGTCGAAGCGGGTGGACAAGGCACAACGGGTAGAGGGTCTTTGCTCCTCGTTGCTGTACAGCCGGAAAGTGGTACGATAGCCTATATCGTTGCACATCATCTCCGTGCTGGACAAGACACGATGCTCTCTCAAGAATATATAACGAATATTACAGCAGATCGTATTACTGTGACACTATCAGATGCAACACTACAAGCCCTGCCTGCGTATCGCTCGGATGCTGACTTACAACAAGAAGTGGAACGTGTGTTGTTTGATTTAACAGCATTGCACGTTGACTACAAAGGCATGACAATACGTGTTTTGGACGGTATTCTCCACTTAGATGGCAATATCTCAAGCTCGCTCCGTGGGGATGTCGTGCAAGACCAAGCGTATGGTGTGAAAGGTTTATTAGGCATACAAAACAATTTGGTTGGTGATGATACTCTTGCCGCCGATCTTGCCAGTGCGTTAGGACGTGACGAACGCACACATGATTTACCCATAGGCGTTTATCCTAAGCTTGGTGTTATCCGTCTGAGTGGTGCGGTACACACGCCGCAACAGAAAGCCGCCGCTGAAGAGATCGCACGCTCATTTCCCAATGTCCGAGGTATCGCAAACACGCTGATTGTTGATGCAAATGCCGACTTAATTCACGTTATGTCACCTGCCGAAGGCGGGGAGGCTAACGACCTCATTCCAGGTAAATACATTCGCCATACAAAATGAGCCAATAGTATTGTGATATATGTACACATCTACTTAATTAGTTAGCAAAAAAAGACGCTTCTATCGTAACAACGGAAGCGTCTTTCTTTGTGTTAGCGAAGGGCTTGATCCAGGTCCTGTAGAATGTCCTCTATATGTTCGATGCCAACTGATAAGCGCACACAGCCCTCGGTAATTCCTATGTATTGACGCTCACTCTGTGTGAGCGTGCGATGTGATGACATCGCTGGATAGCTGACCAGCGAAAAGACATCACCTAGTGTGGTTGCGGGTAAGCACAAGCGCAATTTGTCAATGAAACGGAATGTTGCTTCGCGTGTCTGCTCTTTCAGGTCAAACGAGAGCAATCCACCATATTGCTCGTGGTCGAGTAAACGTGTTGCGAGCTTATGTTGTGGATGATCTGTTAAACCAGGATAATAGACATGTTCTATTGCCTCATGCTTTTGTAGAAAGCGGGCAACTTGTAGAGCATTACTGCAATGGCGTTCCATGCGCAACGATAGCGTGCGCAGACCACGCAGCATAAGATGCGACTCAAAGGGGCTAAGCATTGCACCTAGCAGCATAGAGTATGAGCGTAGCTGATCGAGAAGCGTATGCTTTGCACTAATCGCTATGCCACCGGTACTATCGCCATGACCGCTCATATATTTTGTTGCGCTATGAACTACTATATCAAAGCCATGCTCAAGCGGTCTGACCAGAGACGGAGTTGTAAACGTGCTATCGACGATAGTCACCGCCCCTATTTCATGAGCTGCCGTACTAACGCCATCCAAATCGACTAATTTGACGAGTGGATTAGAAATTGTCTCTACAAACACAACGTCTGGTTGCTCGGCTTGAAGAATCGATGCGACATCACCACAGCATAGATCAGCCATCACAACCTCCACACCTATTGGTTCAAACACTTTGCGTAGCAGTCCCATTGTCGGACCATAAATATCTTGAGACGCCACAATTTTTGTGCCAGGAATAGCTAGCCCGCCTGCAAGGAGTGCGGCATGAATAGCCGCCATACCGGAACCGAAGGCAACGGCACCAATACCACTTTCAGCACGCGCAACCGTATCCTCAAATGCACCAGCATTTGGATTGGCTTGCCGCGCATACACAAACGCTGGTTCTCCTGTAGGGGTGGAACCGCTAAACGCAGCATCCAACGCCTCAGCACTCTCGTGAATGTATGTCGTGCTCGCGTAGATAGGGCAAACAGTAGGGGTACCTGTAGCATCAGTAAGGCGCGTGTCTCGCCCACCGTGAACAAGTGATGTCTCTCTTCTCCACGGTGGTGTGGCGTCATGTTGGGTCATGGTAATCCTCTTCTTAATAGTAATGAGTTCATCTAATACCACGATGAAGAGATGCAAAATTTGCAATCTCTTCATCGGTGTACTCACTGGTAGCGTAGACATATCGTAAATTATGGCGTACAGAGACTATTGAGGTACTGTAGTGCTTCTAATAGCTCTTGAATGGAAGGAAGCTCACTCTCATGTTTTGCAATCCACTGTCGATACAATGCGTTATAACGGTTCGCTAGCACAATACAGAGTCCCACTTTTCTATCCGTACTATCCCATGTTGTATAACGCGTGATAACTCCGCCCTTCGCGTCTGCAAGCAGTGGGAAGGGTAGACGGAGCACCTCTTGTGACTCCAGGTTGACAATGACTGGATCTGCTGTTATAGCAAGAATAGCACAATTTTCTTCACGGAAATCTTGAAAGTGCTGTGCAAATGTGCGGAGTATGCCCCGTTCTTCGCTCGTCGCTGCACTTTCCAAAAAGAGCAGGACAAGGTTTTCGCGCTGTTTATAGTCCCAGGGACTATGCGGCATACCATCGGCTCCTGGTAGGCTAAACGCTGGAATAATCGAATCTTGCTCAAGCAACGGCTGTTCCATAGTGCATTCCTTTGAAGCAGAATAAAAATTTGTCTCTCTCATAGTACATCATACGAAGCCTACTTGCCTACTTACAAGTACAATAGGCAAACGCTTGTAAAACAAAAGAAATATTCGTATACTAGCCAAAAGACACCAGAACAATAACGAATAGAGAAGAAAGTAGTATAGGCATGCAGTCTCGTACACAACGTGCACGTGTAGATCAGGTAGATAAGTTACTTGTGGTAGGAAGTGGAAAGGGAGGGGTTGGTAAATCTACAGTAAGTGTTAACCTTGCGGTTGCATTAGCAAAACAAGGGTTAGCTGTTGGGCTGCTTGACGGTGATGCGTATGGGCCAAGTATTCCTATGATGCTCGGAGTGCGCAAAAGGAGTGCGAGTAAAGGTGCGGAAGCAACGTTGCCACTTGCTGAACGGAAAACGCTGCCTCAAGCACAAAAAATACAAACGCTAGTCCGTTATGGTGTCAAAATTATGTCGGTTGGCTTCTTCATTGGTGAAGAGCAAGCTGTAGCACCCATACCTGATGTACTAGGGTTACTTATTCGACAGTTGCTCTACTCTGTTGACTGGGGCAATCTGGATTATCTTATTATCGACCTGCCACCGGGAACGAGTGAGCCACAAGCAACTCTCAGTCGTGAAATACAACTCGACGGAGCTATACTCGTAACGACTCCGCAGGATATCGCGCGTATTGACACCGCGAAGGCCCTCGCAATGTTTCAGAACGTACATGTTCCAGTGCTAGGAGTAGTGCAGAACATGGATGGATTTGTTTGCCCACACTGCGGGGAACGTGCTGAGATATTTCCACGAAGTCAGGAAACACGTAATCTGCTTGATGAGTTGCCTCTGCTCGGCAGTATTCCGCTTGACCCTGCCGCTGTAGTTAGTAGTGATAAAGGACATCCAATCATTATTAGCATGCCTGAGTCGCCTGTTGCCCAGGCGTTTACACGCATGGCTACCAGTGTTGTCTCTGCGCTCGATACGCAAAAGAAGTAAAGTCATGAAATGTAAAAGGCGTCATTCGGAACCAAGGGACCCTTTTGGAAATGCCCTAATTTCGATTCTATAGCGATAAACGAACAGGAGTTTCTTATGCCTATCTGTCCAATTTGTGATGATACAGGTCTGCAAAACTCAGACTCAACACATCCTGAATTTTGCTATTGTGCTGCTGGTAAGCAAGCACGCCGTCAGTGGGAGACGAGTCAGGGAAGAGGAAAGCCACCGACGCCCGCTAGTTTTATTGATATCGCAAACCTCGAGCAGGTGAATGCAAGTGTTGATGCTATGCGATCCTCACTTCTCGGCTCAGCCGCAACAGAGCCAACTGCACCCGCGAAACATCCCGCCGTCCAACTGCTCTATCACATAGGACATGCTGGACATGAGGTGTCGATGACCGAGGCGACACAACTTCACGATCTGGCAAAAGCACTGGAAGGCTTCTTAGGGAATTTAGCACCCATTGGACGAACAATGAGACGCTAATCATAGCGAACACTAGCAAAAATAGGTAGAAAGATTGACATGCATAGCTTCTTGCCGCTATACTTTGTGCGTGTCTGTGCTTATTTACTGGTAGTCTTTCTTATCTAGCTAAACTGTACTGTAGCCTGAATATATAAGTACGTACTAGATAGGGAAATACGGAGGTTCCTGAGCATCGACGTACACGCACGGAGAGGAAGAATATCATGATGTGTCCGCGTTGTAATGCTGAATGGGATGTGAGTAAAAGTCCTTGTCCACAGTGTGGACTTCTGGTACATCTGCCTGGGCGTTTAGGAACGCGCCCCAACACGCCTCCTGAGCGAGTAATGCCTCCACCTCAGACACCGCGTGTCACGCAGCCGTCACAAGGCAGTGATGGGTCATTCATCAGGCAACAATCTGGTGGCATGCCTTCTATCAATTCGCCATCTTCTGATGAGGTGTCCTCCACTCGTCCTCAAGGGCAAAGTGGTCAGCAGGCTAACCGTGTTTCTTCGATAAGAAGACAGGAGAATAGAGCGTTTCCTACTCAATCTAGCAATCCACAGATGCCTATAACACCTTATCCGTCGCACATTTCACCGAGAATTCAACGCGTTGAGCCACAACGAGAGATGACAGAAGATTCGCAACCCTTGCTTCCTGCTCAACAGCAATGGAATAACAGTGAAACATCTTCGTCGCCTTCTATGAACGCTCTACCGAACACGTCACGCCCTCTAAACATGTCTTCTCCTGATTATGAGAATAATCCTTATCTTGCTCGCTTGCGTAGAGACGATAGCCATGAGCTTGGAAGTACTGTTACTCCAACAGGCGATGGAGCGGGAAACGAGTCAGCATTGACGCGTAATATGCCACATAGACCCCAAGTGCAGTCACCTCTTAATCGCTCTACAGAGAATTTGTCACCTGATATGCAACGCCCTATTCGTTCAAACCATTTAGTTACTGATGCGCTTGCAAAGGAAAATCAACGTCGGTCTATGACACCGGTTCCTCTTTCGCCGGGAGCAACTGCACTTACACCCAAAAGTAGCTTACATGACGAACTTCCACAACTTATCCCTGGTACATTACTACGCGGTGGACGTTATCGGCTACGTGATCTGCAAGGCCGTCAGGATTGGCTAGAGGGTGTCTTCGAGGCTACTTGGGTAGCGCAGGATGCCCAACGTTCAGGCTCACAGGTGATGATTCGTGAGTTAGTGACGCCTGATGGCAAGTCTATGGTCATGCAATCTACTCTCCGTAACGCAACGATGGCGTTAACATCAATAGGACGACACACTCATATTCCCACTCTTTGGGATGCATTTAGCGATCAAGGGCGTAACTTCTTTGTCTTTGAACCAACTGTAGGCGAATCTCTTGCTGCATATATGCGCCGTACTGGTCATGCACTGCCTGAGCAAAATGTGATTGAGTGTTGCCTTCAAATGACAGAAATATTAGAAATTCTTGTACAACAGTCACCACCGCTTGTACACGGTCTCATTCAACCTGAACACATCCTCATGGGACGTGCAAGTTCAGACTATATATTGACAAACTTCTCCATTATATTAGCGGGTGGAGCGACACAATATATTACAGGTATTGATCGTTCTCGTCTCACACCATACACCGCACCTGAGTTTGTACGCGGAACAATAGATGGGCGCTCCGATTTGTACTCCTTATTGGCAACGGCGTACCATGCTGTAACAGGGAGTTTGCCAATCAATGCAGGAGTGAGCATTCCTCAGGCACAGCGTCTCAATCCTAACGTTTCTTCAGCCTTTGATGCCATCCTTGCAAGAGGGTTGCGTCCTATGGTCTCACAACGCTACCAGCGACCTTCAGAACTTCGTCAGGACCTGCTGGCAATGCGCTCTGCTCGTGGTACTGCGACTGCAAGCACTGCCTCACACACAGAACCGGATATGCCAAAGGTAGAGCGACCTATCTCTATACAACTGGCTTCTACCACACAATCTGGGCCTTCCAGTGATGGTCTAGCGCAAGTACTACCCTCAATGCTATCATCCAGTCTGCTCGACGATCAAGAAAAAAGATTGCTCTTACCGCGCCCAGAAGACCTTCCTATCATGCAAGAGCGCAACGATGTTCAGCAAGCAGCTTTTTGGCTCATTGGTATTCTCGTCTGTCTTATAGTCATTGTCATTGTGAGTCGTGGCTTCATGTAGGATAAACACCATACAAAAAGAGAGGGAACACTAATTCCCTCTCTTTTTGTATGGTGTTTATCCTAGTTTTGTTCCTACGTGAATAGCAACAATGCCTCCACTCAAGCGGTAAAAGCGTACATCCTGCCAGCCAACTTCTTCCATCATTATTTGTAGCACAGGTGCCTTGGGAAAATTCGTGAGTGAATGAGGAAGGTAATTATACTCTTCAAATGCCTTACCAAGAACAGTACCAAACAATGGCGCGAACTTATAAAAGTATAGGTAGAAGAGTGAACCAAAAACTCTGCCCGGTGGATGGCTAATTTCGAGACACACTACGCGTCCTCCTGGGCGCACAACACGAAGCATCTCTCGAAACCCCTGCCGAATATCGGTTAGGTTCCGCACTGTGAAAGCAGAACAACAGCCATCGACACTGTTATCTGGCAAATCAATGTGCTCTGCATCTCCAATGCGTAGTTCAATACGATCTTCTAATCCCAGTTTCTGTAATTTTGTGCGTCCGAACGCCAGCATCTCAGGTGTGATATCCATGCCAATCATGTGCGTTCCTGGGCCAGAAGTACGAATAACTTCGATAGAAAGGTCGCCCGTGCCAGCACCTAGATCGAGTCCCGTTTCCCCTGTACTCAATGCCAGGTAATGAGCAGCACGCTTACGCCAGTAGCCATCTAACCCAAAACTCATAAGCTTATTCATGGGATCGTAGACGCGTGCTATACGACCAAAAAGACGTTGCACATAGGGCCGTTTCCCACCTGTCTCACGAAATTTTTCTTCTAACGATATCTTTGCACTCATTATAATGCCCTTATGCGGAAAAGTGCGCATGCGCACTTGCGCTACTTCTTGCGTGATACAACAAATTCGATTAGCTCATCCAGGACATCGCGGTCTGGTGAGGGTGGAAAATGATAGAGGGCCTCACGCGCTTTGTTCCCATAGGCATGAGCATCCATCATCGCTCGCTTCACCCCGTAACCTTGTGCAACCCAATTCACTATAGAATGTATATCTTCTTCATTTTTCTTGGCGTCATTTAAAAGGAAATCTACCTGCTGCTGATGCCCATTCTGCGGTTTTTCTTGTAGAGCGTAGATGAGGGGGAGTGTTACCATCCCTTGCCGCAAATCATTTCCGGCAGGCTTCCCAATTGTTGATTGATCTTCTGTATAATCAAGTACATCATCTATAATTTGGAAGGCAATACCAAGGTTCATACCATAGTCATGCAGTAATTGAATTTCTTCGTCTGATGCATCGCTTACAATCGCACCGCCCTTACTACATGCAGCGATGAGGCAAGCTGTTTTATGTCTAATCTTTTCGTAGTAAGTATCGACGGTGAGGTCAACATAGCCCGCCGTCATCATTTCCATAATGGTACCTTCGCAGACCGTTGCCACCGTTTCTGCGAAGAGGCGATCAATGCGACTATCATTAAGATCAGCAATTAAGCCTGATGTCTTCGCAAAGTAGTAGTCGCCAAGAAGAATCGCAATTTTGTCACCCCACAACGAGTTTACGGTAGGATGTCCACGCCGTGTTTTCGCCTCATCAACAATATCATCATGAATAAGGCTGGCGAGATGCACCATCTCAAAGGCCACGCTCAAAGGTACAAGCTTCTCTATATTATATGTATTAAGTTTTCCTGCCAGCAGTGTAAGTGCTGTTCTCAGGCGTTTTCCTGGCGATTCAATTGCGTGCATTGAAGCAGAATTGAGGATGTCGAGTCCAGAGGTTGCTCGATCCTGAAAGACTACATCTACTTGATCGAGATCAGTCTGGATGCTCGCAAAGAGTCGGCTCAACGTGGCCGTAGTATTCATAAAAGACTCTCCGTTCCAATTTCTTCTGGCACGTGACCAGGATGCATAAGTACTATTGTTTATCTGTTACTTGATGAAGTGATGCTAGCGTAGTAAGTACCTCTTGCTTCGCTTCTATCAACACACCAGATATAGGGTATACGGTGTCTCCCTTGTCAGATTATAACGTGTTCCGACTATTCTTGGGGAGAGAACCCTAGCATTTTTGGGATTATTTTTAGAACATACTCTACCACTTGTCCTCCCTTGCTCGTTCTTATATCAGATATGACTCCTATATCATATACTAGACGTTACATCAACCTCAATCAGGTCCTCTTGAACATAGCCTTCGCTAAAATTGAACTCATCAAGTGCATTCAATGCAGTACGGTATTCTGTCCAGGAGAGCCGACGATTCAGAATTGGGTCATTCACAGCTTTCCATGCCGGAAAGTATTGATCCATGAGACTGATAGGAGTATCAGGACCAAGCTCTTCCGCAATCCAGCGTAACACTTCGCGTGTGCCAGACACATCTTCTGGCATTACCAGATGTCGGATGAGCAATCCACGTCGTGCAATACCTTCTTCATCAAGCTGTAAAGGACCAACTTGACGATACATTTCACGTAGCGTCAACTGATTATAATCGACATACTTTGGCATTTTTGAAGTGCGTAACGCATTTTTATTATCTGCATACTTCGCGTCTGGCAGGTAGATATCCACCACGCCATCAAGCAACTTCAATGTCTCCAAATTTTCATACCCTGCACAGTTATAAACAATTGGTAGCCTCAATCCCTTCCCACAGGCAACAACAAGCGCAGCCAGAATTTGTGGAACAAAGTGTGTGGGTGTGACAAGATCAAGGTTGTGACATTTCTTCTTTTGTAAGTAAAGCATCATATCCGCTAGACGCTCTGGCCCAACCCGATGCCCTAAGCCACCTTGACTCAATGAAAAATTTTGACAATAGGTACAACGTGCCTGACAATACCCAAAAAAGATTGTGCCTGCACCTTGTGTTCCGCTAATTGGCGGTTCTTCGCGTCGATGCACATTCCAAGAGGCAACGATTGCCTCTGTTCCAGAGCGACACACGCCAGTTTTACCTGCGATACGATCACAGCGACAATTTTGTGGACAAATGGTACAACTCCGCAAAACCTCCCAGGCAGCCGCCGCACGTTCCGCTAATTCACCAGTTTCGTAAAGGTTGAGATAACTTGGGTAGAGCATGTGTGATATCTCCATATATATGGATTAATGGTGCTTATATAACAAAAATATTCTGTAGGGGCCATAATTAATTACGCCCTCATCACCGTTGATCAATGCGGCGAGGGCGTAATAAATTATGGCCCCTACAAAGTTTCTATTCCTGTGTAGGCCACTTAAAGCCACGTTGCGATGGCTTAGGACCTGTGGAGCGAGGCTTTTTTGTACGTGTCACTGCACTCGCTGTTCTTGTACGACGCTTTGGTGGTGTCGCTTCAGAAACACTTTCCTCTGTTGCAGCGGTCTCAGGTACAACTTCATCAAGCTGCTCGTTTGTAACTGCAGGCTCTTCAGCAGAAGATGTCTCTGATACTCCGCTTGTATCAATAGAAGGCATCTCTAAGACTACGTTTTCAGGTGCGGTCTCTAAAACTTCGCTAGGCTGTTCCTCTTGCGTCTGACTGTCAGGCTGTGCCTCCTGGACACGACCTACGAGCTCAGTCGTATCAGTTGTAACACCAGTCCAGAACTGCGCGTTCCTACGTTGTACAGGCCGTGAACCCTTCAGTACACGACCATCAGGGAGGCGCGTCACATGTTTCTCTGGTGGTGTCTCGCTTTTCTTCTCGTCGAAGCGTCGCTCAGGTCTGGCTTGTGGACTCCGACTACCATTAAAAGGTCTTTCAGCAGGACGAGGTGGGCGCACATCACGTGTCTCGCGCTCTTCAAATGCTCTGTCTTCAGACCTTGGAGGACGAGCGTCACGCGCACCACGATCAGCATATGGCCTTCCATTTGGTCGTTGTGAACGCGTATCACGCTCTTCAAATTGTCTGTCTACTGGACGTGTGGAACGCATAGGACGCTCGTCAAACCGCTCATAATCGCCCTCAAATCGCTCACTCGCAGCATTTGGGTGCTGGTTGAACTCACGTTGCTGATCTCGTGCAGCATTGCGCTGTTCGGCGGGGCGACTTTGCCAGCGTGGATGCGATGACTCGCGTTGTGGACCTGTCCCATTTGTATTACGCGTTGTTGGACGGTCGTTACGCCCGAAATCGCGTCGTGAGTTGCCTCGGTCCTGGAATTGCTGACGATCATCACCGCCTCTACGGTTTGAGCCGGTAGATGAGTCGCGCCGATTCTCGAAGCGTTGTCCGCCGAAATCGCGTCTCTCTTGTCCATATGGAGGACGCGCTGGACGGTAGTCGTTAGTAGCACTAGACTGCCTGTCAAAATTCCTTGGTGCGTCGCGGCGGTCACGGTCATCGCGGAAGTTGCCAGGACGATTATCGCGGAAGTTCTCCTGGCGATTATTGTTATACGGACGGCTACCACCATCACGTCCGTTTTGCGAGGAATAGCCTTGACGATTGGGGGAAGTATTCCAACTTCCATTGCGCTGTCCTTGAGGTCTGGCTTGTCCACCACCAGTGCGCGGACGATAGTCTGCGTGTTGTTGTTGTGCGCCCGATTCCCAGGCGCGGTCTACTGTTTCACGGTTCAAACGAGGTCGAGCAGGGCGTGGAGATCGCTCATCTCGATTACGGTTGGGGGATGAATTGCGAAACGATGGATTTGAATCATCTCGTCTCGGCTTATTGAAATCTCTGGTCATAAATCCTTTCACGGGTGTCAAGCCGTATGGAGGTATAGTGTAACTTTGTGTTCATGTCGGTTGGCAATGCTTTGGCTGTACCGCTTCCTCCGCTTAGTTGCGTCAACGCTTGCATTTCGATGCGCTTTCTGGCACTTGGGGTAAAGTATACAGACGCATCCCTCTCAGTATATCATATACAACAATGCGTCAAGCTCCATTATGCCGTCCCATTACGTAGAGGGTGTTGGTGTCGGCACGGGTGGTACCTGTCCATTGAGTAGTGGCACAGAGGTGAAACTACTTTGCGCGCTACCAAACATGGCAACTGATTTGCTTGTAAGTTCATCCGGTAGTAAGGGGCGTAGTGTCACTGTATAGTAGAAACTTCCCTCGCTGAATAATCCTTGTTGTAGAGGGCCTTGCTGTTGTTGTGTTGGCAATTGACCCCTTATTGCCTGTGCCTGTGAAGCGTTTAACAAGATCGCACTATGTGGAATAAGGTACTTTAGGCACCCTGTCTCTGGGTTGTGACTCGTCTCATCCTTCGGTAGCAGACCACATTCATAAGCTGCTGCTTGTGCAAGTGTAAAGTCAGTTACAGGCCATGTCAGTCCTGGCGAATCGGGACCAAAGTTTTGATGTACAAGTAACGCAACATCATTGCTCTTATAAGGATGCGTTGGTCCTTTCAATGTCTGGGTAAGCGTTGTGAGAATAGAGTTCAGGCGATGGTATTCGTCCATATCCTGGGAACTCTCTTGCTGGTTGCCAAACGAACCATACATAAATTCTTGTGACTTCCCGTTGAGTGTTACCTCTAGGAAGGTCGCGTTCTGATCCTGAATGTCAGAAAACTGTTGCCGTTTGAAATTAAGAAGGCCATATGTATCTGTTACGGTATGTAGAAGTCCCTGTAAGCTAGCATCGTCAAGTTTGCCTTGTCTATCCGCTCCGAGAATGTATGTACCATCGCCGTAAAGACTAATATCGGGAGCAACTTCCAACGCACCATAGATACCTCCGCCATAGAATGTACGCAACACAACATCTTGTGGCCTATTGCTGTAGGTAACTTGTTGCGAAGATGTATTGCCAGCATTAGAGAGAGAAGACGTATTTGTGTTCCCGGCTTGACTTTGAGATGCGCTCAGGCTCGCACATGCACTTAAAAGCAGGATGCATAGCAACAGAATGGCATATCTTACTCTTTTTTGTAATGCTGTCATCGTATTTTCTTTGTTGTCCCTATTTACATCATTGGAATGTTTCTCGTAGGGACCAGATTTATCGCGTCCGCAAGCCGATTTATCGGCTATGATGTGAAAGGTAGGCAAATAGACAAAAGATATATGCGATAAATCGCACATGGACGCGATAAATCTGGTCCCTACAAGAAATAACATAAGACGCTTCACTCTATACCTATTGTATACGAGAAAGAGAAATCTGTATAGATTATGGCGTGTTGTTTGTACTATAGAGCTATTGGCTGCTTGGAAGCGAAGCGGTAGCCAATCATTTTATAAACGAGCTTTGCTGCTAGAAAGTCGGCGCGTATCTGTCCAGACATTGGACATAATTCCACAACATCCATGCCGACAATTGTAGTACGACTACAAATTTCACGAAAGAGGTCGAGAACCTGATACCAGTGCAAGCCTCCTGGCTCTGGTGTGCCAACGGCAGGCATCTCGCTAGGATCAAAGGCATCAAGATCAACAGTAACATAGGTATGTTTGCTGAGACGTTCCCACGGAATGGTTGCTAGTCCTCGTGCGAGTTGATAAGCCCAGACAATACTCACATTTGGCTTTGTCTTGAAAAAATCGGCTTCTTCTGGACTAAAGCTACGAATACCGATTTCAAGCAGTGGAATACCCATGTCTACCACGCGTCGTTCGATAGAGGCGTGCGACAACGGAGTTCCTTCATATTCATCGCGTAAGTCACTATGAGCATCAATGTGTACAACAGTCAGGTCGGGATACTGTTCATGAACGGCGGCAATAACTGGAGCGGAAAGTGAATGCTCACCGCCAAGCGTGAATGGCAGTTGTCCGCGCTTCAATACGTTCCGTACAGCCTCGCCAGTGGCGTTGAGAGCAGTGGCGTGATCCATGTTCTGATAATTGAGGATTGGATGAGTGTAGACGCCAACCTGGATGGGGCAAGAATCGAGTTCTTCGTCGTATAATTCCATCTGACTCGATGCATCGAGAATCGCCTGTGGCCCATGCTCGGTGCCTTTCATATAGCATACGCTATACTCAAGTGGAGCTGGAATAATCGTTACGCGTGCCGTTTCAGGGTTACAATACGGTGCATCCGGCGCACCAAACTGAGTCACATGCGATTCTGTCATAATGTACTATCTCCCAGGCACAGTGTGCCTTATGTTTATTGCCTTTAACGCACCTCCGCAACACGGCGTGCGTCACGAGCCGCTACAGCTTCCGCATAACGCACCGGGTCGGGAGTGTCGGGACGTAGCGAACGGTTGCCACGTACCACGAAATGCGCCTCTACATCTTCCGTCTTGAACACTTCTTTCGCAAAGGCGATTGCATCTTCCTGGCTAAATTCCTTGCACGAGCAGATGTCAATATCGACCTCGCCGTATTCAGGCCATGCATGCAGACTAATATGGCTCTGGGCGATCACTACAAAACCAGAAAGCCCTGCATCCAACGGATTCGACGTTTCTATATCATATAGATGGACAGGGCTAACCTTCTCCATATCTACACGACCAGGGTATTCGTCTAAAACACGACGAAGCAATGGCGCATCGCTCAACGCCTCTCGATCACAATGATACAACTCTAACATCAAATGAACAAGCATGAACTGTTCCTCCTCAATACCTTGTTTTCATAAACTCCTTCTTTCTTTATAGGAGTTTGATATCTTACGTATGTGCCTAATGTAGCACACAAGATGATATTATACATTAGGTTGTCAAGCTAATGCAAAGCAAGGAGGCTAAATTGTATCTAATGAGGAAGCGTGTTCTATCTAAATGTTAGCTTGTTATCTATCTAATAGGTAAAT
>CAXUHF010000015.1:51867-65177 GCA_964250765.1 uncultured Ktedonobacteraceae bacterium
CCCTACGGGCGGGCAAGTTTGCCCGTTTCATACGCTTCTTTTAGTTCTTGCATGAGTGTCTCTCGCTGATTGAATAAGCCACGACGAGGACGCGCTTTAGCCTTGCTTACTGCATATGCTGTGAGCAGAGGTAGTGCGATTGTCGAGTCGCCGTAGACAACGACAGTACCACTTAGTTGATCGGGCTTAATTTTGCCCCATGAGACCGCTTCCGAAGGTGTGGCACCAGAGAGACCGCCCCAATGTGGTGCATCGGCTGTCACCTGAATAAAGTAGTCATGTCCGCCCTTTTGAATACCCAAAACCTCCCACAACTGAGGTTGTGTCTGAAGATAGAAGTTTTTAGGGCTACCGCCACCCAGGATAATCACACCATTGCGTGTCGCAGAGTGCACAATTGCCGTCGTCTCGTTTACATCTGCCATTGGGTCAAGGGTAAGTTTGCTGCCCTCCAAAGAGTTCCGTGCAACGTTCATGCCAATCGACGAGTCGCCAGGGGAGGAGGTATAGATGGGAATACCCCATGCCGCCGCCTGTGCAAGTACTGAATATTCAGGCTTCACACCCAATTTAAGCAGTTGACTGCCGAGATGATAGTGCAGTTCTGAGGTCGAGATTGGTCTTTCTGGAAGACCCTTCAACGCTTCACGCACAAAGGCGTCGGTATCAAGCAGGACATCATCCTTGAACAGAATATCGTAGATACGAATCACACCCTCTTCTTGCAACTTAGTATCGTCCAAGCGGAAATCGCCTTTATGCAGCGACATAGCCAATGCATGATGCATGTCATGATACAGGTTGGCACCGGTGCTAATGATAAAATCCACGAAGCCATACTCCATCAGTGTCAGCACACACCCACCCAAACCAGCAGGAGTCAATGCCCCCGCCATCGTCAAACCAATTGTCACATCTTTCTGTGGGTCAAGCATCTCATTGGCATAGAGGCGTGCGGCTTCATTCAAGCGAGCCGAATTATAGGCTTGAAATTGCTCATCAATCAGTTCCGCAACCGTCATGTCTGGTCTCACACGCTTTGGCAAAATCTGTGAGCCACTCAGGTAGTCGCTCTGCTCCATGTGATGCTGATGTTGTTCATCATACTCATGATGTTTGTCGGGTCTATGTGGCATCGTATTGGAAATCCTTTCTGTATTGCAATGCTTATAGAAGCCCTTTCCTTCTGGGGTGTGATGGGTTGGGCATGTAGGTTGCGTCATCCCACGCAAGGTATACATCCAACGCACGCCGTATGATTTCTGCCATTGGCAAGTCTTCCTCCCGACTACGCTTTTCCAATTGTGCTTTTTGCCGCTCGGTAATGTAGATGTTCACACGTTCTTTTCTCATGCCGTTCTCTCTTGACATACTTCCCTATTGGGATGTACACTAAGTATAGCACAAAAACACAAAGAAGAGAAGGAGTATCGTGACTCAGAAAGCCTACGTGTACCGATTTTACCCAACACCTGAACAAGCGCACACCCTTGCGTGTACGTTTGGGTGTTGTCGGTTCGTGTACAATTGGGCCTTGAAAGTGCGTACTACCAACTACTTTGAGCATGGCATACGGCTCTCTCATAATGACCTCTCAGCAGCACTCACAGCTCTCAAGAAGCAAGAGGGTACGGCATGGTTGCAAGAAGTGTCAAGTGTGCCGTTACAGCAATCCCTACGGCATCTCGATAAAGCGTTTGTGAACTTCTTCGAGGGACGTGCAGAGTATCCCAAATACCACAAGAAGCACAAACGTCAATCTGCTACCTACGCGTCTACTGCGTTCAGTTGGAACGGCTCTACGTTGACGCTCGCCAAACAGAAAGAACCACTGAATATTATCTGGTCAAGGCCGTTGTCTGAAGGATGCAAGCCCTCTTGTGTCACAGTGTCAAAAGATGCATCAGGGCGGTACTTTGTCAGCATCTTAGTGGAAGAGAACATAGCGACGCTTCCCATGACTGACAAGGTAGTGGGTATAGATTTGGGCCTCAAGTCTTTTCTCATCACCTCAGAGGGAGAGACGATAGACAATCCGAAATACTACGTCAAAGCGGAAAAGAAGTTGGCAAAACTCCAACGTCAACATGCCAAGAAAAAGAAGGGGAGCAAAAATAGAGACAAAGCACGCAAAAAGGTAGCGAAGCATCACGCCCGTATTGCGAATATGCGAAAAGATTTTCAGCAGCAGCTTTCGACTAGACTGATACGCGAGAACCAAGTGGTCTGTCTGGAAACGCTCTCGGTCAAGAATATGGTCAAGAACCATTGTCTCGCAAAAGCGGTGAGTGACGTGGGTTGGTCGGAGTTTGTGCGACAACTCGACTACAAGGCCAAGTGGTACGGGCGTACCATTGTCAAGATTGACCGATGGACGCCCTCAAGCAAAACGTGTAGTGCATGTGGCTTTGTCTTGGAGGAATTAGGCTTAGAGGTTCGGTCATGGGTGTGTCCTGAATGCGGAACGTGCCATGACCGTGATATCAATGCAGCATGTAATATCAAGGCCGTTGGACTGACGGTTTCTGCCTATGAAGGCACAGTAAGACGTGAGAGGCGAAAGTCTCGGCATGCGAGTGCTGTTGAAGTAGGAAACTCTCTCTAGCGATAGAGGGAATCCCCCGTCATTTTATGCGGGGGAGGATGTCAAGACGCAGTAGTATACAACATATAGTGTAATGATGTACTTTGCTAAGGAGACTTTCATGTACGAGTGGTACACCACCAAGCATGAAAATGCTCCATTTTCAGAGGAGTAAAAAGGTGAGGATATAAGTCATTACAAGGAGGAGCTATACTCTTCATTCACAAAGAACTATATGTTTTTCTCTAGTTGAGTGGGTAGAAATTGTTCAGTCAAAAAGCGATAGAAGACAGCCTGACGGTCTGATCCTTGCAACCATTGTCGTACTAGCTTTTGACCACTTGCGTAGGTTAGGTTGTACAATCCCCATACAGGATGTTTTAGGAGTGCAACCATTCGAGAGGCACTCTCTTTTGTAGTGAGCATATGTGTGATGAAATATTGTACTACTTCTTGTTCAGAGCGTCCCTCATCTAACAGGAGAGCAGCATTATCCCAGACAACTTGAAGTATCTCGCTTGCTTGACGTAAGCGTAAAAGGATGATTGCGTCAACATCTTTTTGTAAAGGGCTATACACATGCTCGGCAATCCATTGCTCTGCTTCTCCTTCTGCAAAGATTATTTCGTGGGCCACCATCGCAATGCCTTCCGTGAGTACACTCTGTGGGCACAAGGTCAAGACAAGCGTTTGTTCAAGATACTTTTCCTTCCGAACAAGCTCCTGCTCCTTGAGTACATATTCTGTATGATGACCAGGATAGCCTTCATGACATACTTTGTGATCAAACAGTCGTGACATGTACGCAGCAGTAGCCGAGACATTCATGACGACATGTGTCCGATAGTTGCCCTGATAGTAGGCTGCTGCGTCGTTTTCCCATGTAGGACGATACTCGATCTCAATCATCTCATTTTGGGGCAGTTTGAGGAATGCATGAGTCCGCTTGCGTGCTTCGGCAAATGCCTGCTCGATGAAATCTGTCAACACGTCTGTTTGATCTAAGGGCAAAGCAAGCGTCGTTCTATATGTTTGCAAGCGTTCTACAAGACTTCCCGTTCCAGGAAGCACTGTCTCGTAAAGATTATGTGCCTGCTCAAATTGCCTTTCAGGAGTCCACGTAGGGGAAATATCCAAGCAGTATCTAGCCTCTTCTTGCAATGAGAAGGCTTCGCCAGAGAGTTTACGGCATATCGTCTCCATTGCTTTAATATGTCTAGCAAGATAAATTTCTCGGTTTGAGACGAATCCTTGCACTGGTAACGCATCAGCAAGACTCATAGCCTGACGCACAAGTTCAGATGCCTTTAACACAGGCTCGGCTTCTACTTGAGATTGCCATGCAGGTGGTCCATAATATACCTCGACAAAAGGACTATCGTACTTTGTCTGCATTAGTTTGTGGATGCGAAATGCTAAGAAGATATACTCCTGTAACCACGTTTCACTCATGTAGATAATATCCTTCTGTGTTCACCTACTTAATGCCTTGAAAGCAAACTTGCGGCATATATATTCACTCTACATATAAACATAATGGCGTTGTAGAACGCACAGTAACAGGAGTAGTTTCCTCTTTAAAGTCGGTGAAGTCGTGAGTATCCCAAAAGGTCGCCTCTTCCTCGTAGCTGTTGAATGCAGGAATAGACCCATATGCTTCTGTAGGATATTCTGGTCCTTTATAGTTAATTTCTTCCATATCTGTATTGTACTGATTTTCAGTACAGTGTCAAGAAGAAAGTCACGTTGGATTGAAGGATTTGCACAAAACAAAGGTGTCTCGCTTGGAAATTTAAAACAGAAACAAAATTTTTTTTTTAAAACAAAAATTTTTTTATAAAAAAAAATTTGGTTGTCCGTTTTAATTTCTAAAGCGAGACACCTTTGTTTTGTGCAAACCTTTCTCTTTTTTACTCCACCATCGATCTCCGTACCTCAATCACCTGATCTCTCAGTTGCGCAGCTTTCTCGAAGTCTAGTTGCTTGGCTGCGTTACGCATCTGTGACTCCAAATCTTTGATAAGGCGTAGTGCCTCATCCTTTGGAATGCCAGCAAGCGCAACGGATGTTGCTTTGCCGTCGGCTCCCACAACTTGAGTTCCGCTCATTGCTTGAATGCGTTCAGTAAGTGAGCGAATCTCTTTCTTGATACCGCGTGGTGTAATGTGGTGGTCTTCGTTAAAGCTTGTTTGGATACTGCGACGACGGTTCGTCTCGTCAATGGCTTTACGCATCGACTTTGTGATGTTGTCGGCGTACATTGTGACACTGCCATCAACGTGGCGAGCCGCACGTCCAATCATCTGAATCAGCGAGCCTTCTGATCTCAAAAAGCCCTCTTTATCAGCATCGAGAATCGCAACTAGCGACACCTCTGGTAGGTCAAGTCCTTCTCTTAATAGGTTGATACCTACCACGACATCGTATACACCAAGACGAAGATCACGTAGGATTTCTACACGCTCAATCGTATCAATTTCAGAGTGCAAGTAATGTACTTTGATGCTCAACTCTTGCATATAGTCGGCAAGGTCTTCCGCCATTTTTTTCGTTAGTGTCGTAACGAGCGCACGTTGACCGCGCTCGGTGCGCTCACGAATTTGCGCTAAAAGGTCATCGATCTGGCCTTTGGTTGGTTTGATCGTAATCTCTGGATCGATAAGACCCGTTGGACGAATCACCTGCTCGACAATCGACTGACTGTGCTCATATTCATAGGGACCAGGCGTTGCCGAAACATACAATGCTTGCTTGACATGTCGCTCAAACTCGGCAAAGGTCAAAGGACGATTATCCAATGCTGATGGCAAGCGGAAGCCATAATCGACAAGTACCTGCTTACGCGAACGATCGCCTGCGAACATACCGCGTACCTGTGGTAAGGCGACGTGTGATTCATCGACCACGAGCAGATAATCATCCGGTAAGTAGTCAAGCAGTGTCCACGGTTGATCGCCTGCCCCACGTCCCGCAAGATGGCGTGAGTAGTTTTCGACACCGGAGCAGAAGCCTGTTTCGCGCAACATCTCGATATCGAAATTTGTGCGCTGCTTTAAACGAGCCTCTTCGAGCAACTTCCCCTCAGCTTGAAGTTCTTTCAGACGCCACTCTAACTCGTTTTCAATCAAATTAATTGAGGCGTTGAGCCGCTCTTGTGTTGTGACCCAGTGCTTAGCAGGGTAGATATCGAGCCGTTGACGCTTGCCCAGGACCTCACCAGTCAATGGGTCAATCTCTGTCATGCGCTCGATTTCGTCTCCGAAGAACTCAATGCGTACAGCAACATCTTCGTATGCCGGAAAGATTTCCAACACGTCGCCGCGCACACGGAAACGTCCACGAACAAAGTTCGCATCATTGCGCTCGTACTGAATCTCATTGAGGTGGCGCAATATCTTATCGCGTCGTCGCTCGTCGCCTACTTTGAGCGTCAAGACGACTTGCCCGTATTCTTCTGGACTACCAAGACCGTAGATACAGGAAACGGAGGCGACGATGAGAACATCTTTGCGCTCGAAGAGACTACGAGTCGCAGAAAGGCGCAACTTCTCGATCTCTTCGTTGAGCATGCTTTCTTTCTCGACGTAGGTATCTGAGCGTGCTATGTAGGCTTCCGGTTGATAATAGTCATAATATGAAACGAAGTATTCGACAGCATTATTAGGAAAGAATTCTTTATATTCGCTATACAACTGTGCCGCAAGCGTCTTATTGGGTGCAAGCACAATCGTTGGCTTCTGCACCTCTTCGATGACCTTTGCCACCGTATATGTTTTACCGCTACCTGTAACGCCTAGAAGGGTTTGATGTTTATCGCCGCGTCGAATACCTTCAGCGAGTTGTCGAATCGCTTCTGGTTGATCGCCGGTAGGTTGAAATGGGGCCTCTACCTTAAATTCTGGCATGGTCTCGTTATCCTTGAGTAGAATATTTTTTCTAAGTATTTCTCTTATTATACCACCTTTTGGCGTAAAATATTCCATTGAACCGTTTTCTTGTGTGTGAACCGTGATATAAAAGACTATCCTACGTAGGGAATCATTATGCAACGCACGCCTGTGGGCGCAATGAATTGCTGCCCCTACCGAGGACCTATTCTATCTTACTCTTATCTTGGAGGTTTTCTCTATGTCTTTTCTTTATAAGAACCTATGGTCTCGTTCGCTTAGTGGACGGACAATCGCTGGGATGCTTGGTCTCCTGCTTCTACTTGCTCCGCTTGCTAGCTGTGGAGGTGGAACGCAACCACCACTCTTCACGACCCTCAATCTTGGTATTCCTACTGAGGCGATGAACTCGCCGATTGTAGGGCAACTGCCAGGTAACACCGAGTTGCATGTGCGTGTCACATTTAAGCTGGATCAGAACGCGCTTCAAAAAATGCAAAATCAAAAGATACAACCAGGCCAAAGTTCTAACCTGGAAAATGCCGCCAATAAAATTGGTATTGATGATGGAACGTATCAGAAAATTAAAAATTTCTTTAACCCATCTGGTATCGCTCTAAAACTAAGTAAACTTCGTACTCATCTCGCTATTGATGCGAAGGCAAGCACAATCGCAAAACTGCTGCAAACAACATTCGTGGTACATAGCTATCATGGTACAACGTTCTACGCGCCAAAAACGGCTCCGAAAGTACCATCGTTTCTTGCAAACTCTATCGACGTAATTACAGGACTTGATGACTACAGTACCAAACCACAACATGATTTCACGATGCAATTCAACGCCCCTGCTCAGAAGCAGCAACCTGCTCAGAACTGTCAACCTCTGCAAAACACACTTTTACCAAGAGATGTAGCTGGCGCGTATGGATATGATCAATTGTGGCAACGTGGGTTAAACGGTGAGAATATGACCGTGAATCTCGTTGAGATTGATGGCTCGTACAAGACAGATGTGGATAATTACCTTTCATGCATTAGCTTCAAAGGCCATGTTTCCACCATTAATGTGGATGGTAAACCCTCAGATGCGTTGGGCGAGTCAACGCTGGATATCCAGATGGTTGCAGGCTTAGCACGTTCTGCCAATATTAAGGTCTATCAGACGGATGGTAACGCTGCTGATGATGTGTGGACGAACGTCAACGACATGCTACAGCAAATCGCGGATGATAATGTGAACAATGCAAGTACTGGTAGTGTAGTAAGCATTAGCCTTGGTGCTTCGGAACAAGAATTATCGTCAAACGACTATCAAGCAATTGATAGCAGCCTCCAACAGTTGACTCGTGCTGAACATATGACTGTGTTTGTCGCTAGCGGTGACTGTGGCGCATTTACCTCGCGTCAATATGGCAACCTTTCGGTCAGCTTTCCAGCTAGCGATCAATGGTCCACTTCCGTCGGTGGAACGATTCTTCAAGTCGATAGCAATCGAACTAGAACAAATGAGATTGTATGGTCTGATGGCTCGAACCAATCTAAGTGTACAAATCAGTGGGGTAGCGGAGGTGGCAATAGTACTCTATTCGCGCGACCTGGTTGGCAAAATGCTGCTGGTGTGCAAAGCAACTATTCGCGCAACATGCGTCAAGTTCCTGATATCTCTGCCGCCGCATATGGCCTCGCAGTGTACTTCAAAGGCCGTTGGGGAGCTGTTGGTGGTACCAGTGCAGCCGCACCGATCTGGGCTGCGGGTCTGGCACTTGTAAACGAAGGCATGATTCAGCAGGTACACAAGTTCAATTATGGGCCGCAGATATTCTATGCCGTCGCTAATAAGAGTAGTGGAGGACAGTCATATTATGATGTGACGCGTGGCAACAACCTGTACTATCCGGCAGGCTCCGGTTGGGATTTTGCATCAGGTCTAGGCACGCCTAACCTGCCCAACTTTTATCAAATCATGAGTAGCATATAGCTGTAGAGACCACGTTTACGGCGTCCACGGCGCAATTTATTGCGCAATATGCAAGTTTTATGGAGTTCTACTATTGTGCTTATAGTCAATGAATTGGCCTCAGACGCCGTAAACGTGGCCCTTACAACCATTTGGTGCTAAACTAACACAAAAATAGTGATACACATCATATGTCAATCCTCTAGCTTATGTTACAGTAGAGATATGTGAACGTCTCTGTAGTAAATATCATGTATCTATGCAAAGGGGATTGACTATGACACAGCCTCCTACGCGTCTTTGCCCGACTTGCGGTATGCCCGTCCCAAATGGACAGCGTTTCTGCTCAAACTGTGGTTCACTGCTCAGTGATGAAGGTAATAGACCAACGGCTCGAAGCGGTGAGACGCCTGAAGTATCGGATATGGCGACAAGAGCAACGACACCCACTCCGCCGCCGCCGCCATTTTATGAGGGTCCTGCATATACACAGTATCCGAGGGAGGGATCACAGACTCCACCACCGCCACCTTATCAAGGTCAGATATCGGCCCAGTCACCATTAGCTTCTCCTGCGTATGCAACGCCACAGCGAGGTAGTTCTAGTCGTGTATGGCGACGTGTCGGCTGTATTGCTGGTATTGTGCTACTCCTCATTCTCGGTATTTGTGGTGCGGCAGGCTACTTTGTCTATAGAGGAGCCAACACCGTTGTTAGTAGCGTGCAAAAAACCGCAACTGCGACAGGTGGCTATACCAGCAGTAGTGGTGTTAATGGTGTGACGCCAACTGTTGCTCTGGCAGTTACCACTACAGTAGGTTCTACAATCACCTATGCTAGCAACGACATGACCATTGTGAACATACAGCAAGCGCAAAGCTTCGCCGATGATAGCAGTACATCACAAGCCACAGGTGTTGCTCGTCTTAACATTAAAGAGCAAAATACAGCATCTCGTTCTGCCGATTTCCTCTATAGTAGTATTGCTCACTTAGTTTTGCCTGATGGAAGTCAGGTTGAACCACTGAATGAGCAGAATAGTGTGTCACCTGACGCCTCGGTCTCGCGCACAAATTGGCTAGATTTTCCTGTTCCTACAACAGTAGACCCACATCAACTTACCTTAGTGTTAGGTACCGTCGATGACGCCCAAATGAGCGTTCCTTTGACCGGAAGTGCTGATCTGACAAAGTACAAGCCAAAGACTTCAAGCCCGAACAAGACGTTTCAGCACGAGGGTTTAAACTGGACGATGACCAGCGCAACCGCGAGTTGGAGTAGCACAGCAGTGCAGGCGAAAAAAGGCATGATGTATGTCACTATTGATTTCAAGATTGACAATCCATCTCAAAACGGAGTTTCAGAATATTGGAATAGTTATATGCGTCTTAAGGGAGGTGGTGCGGTAAGTGCTCCCGACCCAAATACCAATTTTCCAACAGATTTCCCGGCTGGCTCATCAGGAAAAACTGGAAGTGCTATCTTTCTTGTGCCACAAGGTAGTACGTCATACACATTTATCGTTCTTCCTAACTCATCAGGAACGGTACCACAAACCTCTACCGACTTCCAGATTCAATAAGTAGCAAAAACAAGGATACGTGTGCATGAGTCTCAGGACTCATGCACACGTATCCTTGTTTTTGCTACTTTTATTTTGCCTTGCTCTGTGCAAGAATTTCTAGCTTGCCTATACCGTTTGTAGTGTTCAGCGTAAGTACGCGCCCGTCGGCAAGCCAGAGAGGGTAGGTCGCGTTTGTCGTAGGAAAGGTGATACGTGTCCCGTGTAGTACATGTGCTGCAAGTGCGCCGCCATCACTGTAAACCAACGTATTATTGTCAGAAGACCAACTCCATCCAAAAAGCTCGTGTTGTGGAACAATCGTAAATAGCTCTTGTTGCTTTACGATATCAATCGTGTGTAGTACCGTTTTGGTTTGTGTACCAAGTTGCTCGTATGTGAGGTAGTGTCCATTCGGCGAAAAGGCGACATTACCTACCTCTGCTTTGTTAGAAAGAGGTAGGGCGTGAACGTTGTGTGTTCCAATATCCATGATATAGATCGCGTGTCCTGGTTGACTAAGCAGTTGTGGTGATGGCGTTTGTCCTATTGTGGTGACGAATGCAAGCTTCTGTCCATCAGGTGACCACACTAAACGTAGGACAAGCGACGAAATTGGAAGTGTTGCTATGAGCTTGGGAGTTTGTCCTTTGCTAGGTGTCGTACTCCAAAGTTTTGTGACTCCGTTTTCTTGTGTGACATAGACAATCTCCTGGTTCGATGTCGGCGACCAACTTGCGGCACGCGCTGCATGACCGAGAGTGTCCATATATTGACCAGTATGAACAAGGGCAAGGAGTGGCTCTGTGACACCTGCTGGATATATGGTTGTAACCAATGCTGAGCCATCAGGAGACCACGCGACATCACGCGCGTAGCGCATCGCAAGCCGATTACTATCGGCTGGATTCTTCACATCTGCTGTATACATCACGCCTTGCCCCTGTGCTGTTTGATACACGAGGTGCTGCTGTGTAGGATCGAGCGAGACAAGCTGACCACCATTTGCTAATTCACTAGGCGTGTTTAACGAGCTACTAACAGCATAGTGTGTTGTGGCTGCTATAGGAGGATGAAGTGGAACAGACGAAAACAGGTACACCGCAAAGGAAAGAATGACAACGAGCGAAGCAGCAAACACAAGTGTTGGAGCTGAGAAAAAGGCATGTCTGGGGCGTATTGCTATGCGCCGCATCACACGTTCGCGCTGTGCTGGTGTGAATTGTACCTGTGCGGCCTTATTTTGCAATACATGGACTATTCGTGTCTCAAGCATTGTCTCAACATCCGTTGCTTGCCTGGAAGTGTGGATTTGTGGTTGAGAGTCTCCTCCATCATGTTCATTCATCACGCTCCTCCCTGATGCATACTAATATGTGTGTTTACACCCTCACGTGTCAACGCTGTGCCTTGTGCTCCCGCTAACTCAATCTGTAAAGCGCGTCGAGTCTTCTCTAACGCTGCTTGTAAACGCTTACGAAGTGTGTTTTCGGCGACACCAAGTGTAGATGCTATCTCTGGCATCGTCATACGGTGATAATAGAAGAGAACAAGTACAACGCGCTGATTGAGTGGTAGTTGTACTATCGCTTGCTCAACATCTAGCCGATCTTCCAGACGCCCTCGTGCGAAATCTGCGCTTTGAATCGAGTCATCTATCGACGTTTGGGTAAACTGTTCACGTAAGAGTGCTGCTTTCCTCGCCCATTGTCGTTTAAGGCTGACTGACTGATTGACCACAATTTTCAGCAGCCAAGCGCGTAAGAATGCTGGCTCACGCAATTTTGCCATATTCTTCCAAGCAAGAAGAAGTGAGTCTTGTACAATATCTTTTGCTGCCTCTTCATCTTGAACAAGAAGATAGGCAGTACGGAGAAGCACATTGCCGTATTGATCAGCAATCATTGCAAATGCACTTTCATCTCCTGTCAGGCAACGTGCCACTAGCTCTGCTTGCCAACGCCCATCGTTATGCTCTGTTTCAGCACCACCGTGCATATTCTGTTGACTTTGCCTAGAAGCTGGTATCTCTTCGTTGATAGCCACATCTTCTTCTGGTAATTCTTGTGACACGTCTCGTACCTCTCATTGAACAAATTATAGAGCAGGGAGAGAGTTCCTTGACCTGTTTCAGACGGTCATGCTGACGTTCTAAATAATCTCTTTGTTACTGCTTTGACGATGTGTTTTTAGAAAAGGGGTAAGGAGTGTTACTACTTTTGTCTAAAGCAAGCGTCTCTATGTCAGAACATCATCGATGCACGTTCATCTTACACTTTATATAGTGCTACTGCAAGTTATATAGCACTATAAGCTCATCCCCTAATTATGTTCTCGGCTCATCCTTGTGCATATGTAAGTGGCCTCTATATATGCATGAGGATAGCCCGACAAGAGAACAGGATGTCTTGTTTTATATACATAAGGAGACAATCATTGATGCGTGGAAAATATTCTTTCGCAACATTAGTACATCGGAGCACACTACTACTTGGCGTACTCTCGCTTCTAGCTTGTATGGTACTGCAATTTACGCCAGCATCTGCGGCCTCTGCTGCTGACATGGCATACGTACGCGTCGTACACGCTGCTCCCGGAGCGGGAACCGTTGATGTATTTGTCGATGGTGCATCACTACTACCAGGATTTACATTTGGAACTGTAACTGGCTACGTGCCAGTTGCTGCTGGTGCCCACAAAATTCAGGTTGCTCCTGCTGGTAAGGGTATTGGTGCCTCCGTCATTACGCAGACGGTTACAGTAAACGCAGGTGTACCCTACACGGTTGCGGCACTTGGCACTGCTGCTAGTGGTTTCTCGTTAGCCGCATTTGCGGATAACAACCTTGTCTCTGGCAATATGGCGCAGGTTCGTGTCTATCACCTATCACCTGATGCGGGTCCAGTAAATGTTGCTGTCGGTGGTAACACTGTTATCAGTGGCTTGACCTATAAAAACGCAAGTGGGTATCTCTCAGTTCCTGGTGGCGCGTACACATTCAATGTTACCGCAACACAGGCCGGGGCAACTGTACCCGTTTCTGCAACACTTACAGGTGGTATGGTCTATAGCGTCTTCGCCGTCGGCCTACTCAAGGGCACACCAGCCCTCGCCTTCAAGCTTGGCGCTGTCGCGGGTGTACCAGGAATGCCTGGCACAGGAAGTGATCCACGTCCTGTTACACATGCAAGTGGCAGCAATCCATTCCTCCCATGGTTCTTTGGTATGCTTGCCCTCTTCCTGGTTGGCTCCAGCATAGTAGCACGTCGTTTCGCACTTGCTCGCCAGAAGTAAGAAATTGTAGGGACCGATGTATCG
>CAXUHF010000016.1:0-64195 GCA_964250765.1 uncultured Ktedonobacteraceae bacterium
GTATGCGTATTCTTGAATTATCATTTCAGACCCCTCGCCTGGGGCAACGTCTCTGCAATGGCCAGGTCCTCATGCACCTCTTCGATCAGTTTCTTGAATTTCAGACCCCTCGCCTGGGGCAACGTCTCTGCAATCTTCCCAGAAGAGAAAAAAGAAGGTGAGTGTTTCAATAGGTATGATGAAACAGACCCTTTCTTGGGCTTCTGGATGCATTGTTTTGAGCAACTATTGATACGTAGTATATCCAAAAAGCACGACGGTTCGCAAATCGGTTTTTGTTTAAAAAAGGGGGTGATTTGCGAAGACATTTCTCATGTATGTGCCGATAGTAAGAAAGAAAAGAGGCATTCTTTTCTCCGCTTTGACTCCCTTTCGCATGTTTTCTGCTCAGGCAAATTCGATTTGCGAAAGGACTGCATTTCTGCTTCTGTTTCGTGAACGTTGTCCTTCTGAGTGTTAGACGACATCATTGCAAAAGCGGCGAAATTCACATGTGACACAGCGATATTGTGAAGAAGGTGCAGCTGGCATCCGTTCACTCTCCACATTCTGTCGGATGTGCTGCACGGTTTGCATCACTTTCTTACGTAGATGCGGCGTAATCGGTATCTGTTCGGCCTGTTTGAGCGGAATAGAATAGAGGTATCCGCGCTTGACTGGAATGCTCCACGCTTCTTCAAGGAGCAGGGCATACGCGGCGAGTTGGAGAGCAAAATGTGGCCCTGCTTTCTGTTCGGAATATTTGTATTCGACGACGATCCCCTCCGCGTTCTCTGATGCACGGGATGGAGTGGCAATCGCCAAGTCGAGTCGTCCTGTCAAACCAAGCTCTGTTGAACGAAGAGCAAGATGGGAAGTACGTTCTCCTTCACCCACTCCGTAGTTGCGTAGGCTTCGCCGCTCCTCACGTGCGTCTTCTTCTTCGTGGCGAAGAATGCCCTCTGCCATTAATCCTGTAATCGGGCGTATCCGTGGCAGACAATAACGATAGTAGACAATTCGTGGACAGACGACATATTGTTTGAGGTCCGTGACCTCGAAGAGCCAATCCATAGGGTATTACTCCTCTATTTCTTCTGTGCGTTCAATGACACGACGACCAGACCAGCTTTTTTCGTCAAGGGGGTAAAGTTGTACGCTTGCGGCATGTTTGCCCAAACGACGCTCAATTTTCGACAGCAGTTCGCGTTGATGCGTGTTGCTCAGTTCACCAAAGAAGGCACTAAACTGGATACGCTCTAGTCCATAATCCAGACACGCGTCAGCAACCTTTGTTCGTGTTCCATCATGGGTGATATCATAAATGAGAAGGCAGCGCATATCCTGTTACCACCCCGCGATAAATGGTTCATATTGTTCACGTTCGCCACGAAGAAAGCTGGCAAGATGACGTGCTTGGTTTTGAACAATGAAGCGGAGTGCCTGACGTTTCTTCTCGTACAGTTCAGCACTTTCAAGCCGCTCTTTAATTTTTTCAGCAAGTTTGGTGCGTGTTGCCTCTTTAAGCCGAGCATCCTCATCCTGCTCAACTGCAAAGTGCTTATTCACCAGACCAATCACGGTACGGTCCACTATGGGTTGACGAAACTCTTCAACGAAATCGAGGACAAGACTTGGTTTTCCAGGCCGGTCTGCATGGAGGAAGCCACCGTAGGGGTCGAGTCCGGCGAGCGTGAGTGCCTGCTCGACTCGTCCATACAAGATACCATAGCCATAGTTGAGAAGGGAATTAAAGGGATCCGTGGCACCGCGATGTTCACGTCCAGGCCACTGGATATTTGCTGGAATAATGCGCCCAATCGCGGTCCAGTACTTGTGCGCGGCACGCCCCTCGACTGACATGAGTTGTTCGCGGATATCCTCTATACGTGTCGCGTGCAGTTGTGCGACTTCGTGTAAGGCATCGCGTATCTCAAGTGTGACGAGCGACAGTTCGTCATACAGTGCTGTATCGGTCTCTTTACGGTATTTGGCGATATAGCGCAACAAGTTCGACTGATTCTCAAGCTTGCCCGCGATCATCGCCTTTGCTGCAATGACACCTCGCTCGCTCTCATATGCCAGAAGTTGTGTACGTCTTGTGAGCACTGTTCCTGTCAGTCCGGCCGAATAGAGGCTTGCAATCGCCTGCCCACGATTGCTCAAAAAGTAAATGGGAATGCCTTCCTCCGCACACACGCGAACAACGTCACTTGAAAGCGCAATGCTATTGTCCACGATAATCACGCGCTCAAGATGGATGAGTGGTACTTCCGTCACCATCTTTTGCTCACGGCTTACACGGAGTCGCCCTTGATGTTTAGAAAGAAATGTACCGCGCCCCTCGACAATAAGTTCCATAGACATCTCCTTGTCCGTATGTACTACTGATACTCTTTGTTCTATATAATCGACAACACCTGCCGTGATTCGTTTTGCCTTTGCACGTATTTCTATTGAGTTGGTGCCATCTCGATTTGGTACATTCCTGCTCCCTTCACAATGTTTTTCCCAACACGTAACAATTCGCCCCATATCAATAACTCATGAAGAGGAGCCATTGAACCTACGAATGAGGCACGTCCCACAATGCCACCGATTGGTATTACTTGGCGTTGACGTGAGGAATAGCTATGAATATCTACCCATCGGGTTTCGTTTCTTTCAAGACGCGTGTTCTGGGCTTGCCCTTTTATCGAAAGGTACCATTCACGCCCAGCATAAAGAGTATTCGTGTCACCATTTCCGTGTTCTTGCTGAACCTGTTCCAAACGCTGAGCCATCCGTAGAGCAAGAACATCGAGACGTGGTTGTCGTAGTACCTGTGCATTTTGAATGAGACGTGTCGGTGATAAGAAATTGATGGTAAGCGAGTCAGGAGAAAGTTGCTTTGCTCGTTCTCTCACATCATCATGAGAGATACCAAGTTGTAGCTTTTCGGGATGTGTTGTTCCTCGTTGCCAAAGACATATTCGTTCCTGTGTGAATGGATGAACAGCGTCTATCTCACTCATTTGAAAACGTCCTCGTCTTCCATGCAGTTCCTGTAGGGGATGTCCTAGCGTGTGACGCTCCATTTCCTGGAGTGTACGTATGACATAGGGATACAGTTTTGCGGCGTTACCGATGAGGGTAAAACTGAACGTGTATGTCTCTCCTGACTCAAATCGTTTTTTCTCGTGATAGGATGGTGTAATAATATAGGGACGCGGTAGATCATGCCCACGTGGAGCCTCGTCGCGTAAGGGTGCTGCAAGCGAAGAGACTGGACAAGCGGCATTTAATGGACACTCGTAACATGTTTGAGCTTCATGATTTGTGCAAAAGCGGCTCCATAAGGCACTGAAGAAAGCCCCACGTAAGGCAGAACCAGCGTAGGTATCGAGTGCAAGCGGAGTTATGGCTTCAAGCGTAATTTCTAATTGATGGAGAGTGAGCATGCATTTCCTCGGATTGATGTATCTTACTACGACGGTATCTATAACTCGTCATTTGGCATCGTAGGAAAGAGGTCGAAGTTTAGTCCAAGTTCAGGGTAATATTTCAGCCTCACGACCCAACACCTGTCTGATTTTTCTTCCAATTGAGTTGCTATGCCTTTATGTTTCAGATACATGAGTTTTTTGTGACTAATAGGGACGAACAGTTGAGATGCTTCGATGAACTCTTTCTTCTCAATATGTTCAAGGTAACAGAGAAGAAACTGTTCCGGCAACACCTCGGCACCATCAAACAAGGCTTCAAATTCTGCTTCTTTCTCCTTACTAGAGTTAAATGGACGTAAGTCTCGTAATAGGTACTCTGCTTTTTTAAATTGAGCGATAAATGTCTGTGTCCACGGATCGCCTATTTCTGGTGCGTCATAAATCGCGTTGAGCCAGATTTCAATCGAGGCTTCGTCTATCTCATCGCCGTCGTGTCGTTCCAATTCGTCGAGTGTCCGTCGTACAAGGTTTTGAAGATAGACCCCCTGTCCATCACGTGGCTCACGAAATACATGCACTGGAACAATTTTTTTTGTGCGAGAGCGGTTGATACGTCCGAAGCGTTGAATGAGTGCATCGAATGGAGCAGGATCACTGTAAATAGTGTCAAGATCGATGTTGAGACTAACTTCGACGACTTGCGTAGCGACGACCGCGAGCGACCCATTGCCCGTTCCATTTGCACAACGTTGCTGGATATCAGATTCATGTCGTAAACGGTCTATCATCGTAAAGCGGCTATGTACGAGTTTCACTTGCTCAGGGTGCAGTCGCTTCAGGAGTACGGCCCGCATATCCTGTGCGCGTTGAACTGTGTTGCAACAAACAAGTACTGATTTTCCTTGGCGAACATCGTTGACAATAGCGTCAATTCCTTGTTCCATCAAGTCTCCGTCTAAGAGCTTGAGTCGGTGGCGACGAAAACGCTGAAAAAGTGATTGTTCTGCACGAATGATGTGTGTCGTACCCAGAATATCGGGCATGATTTTGCTCAGGAGCGAGGGAAATGTTGCCGACATAATCAGGAAACGTGCTCCATAGTAGAGCCGCAAGTGTTTTACTAAGGCCAGAATAAGAGCAAGTCGTTCGGCTTCATATGCGTGAATTTCATCGAAGATGAAGGCGGCCTGTGTATAGTCAGCTAGCATGCCCTCGAAACCTTTTATTTGGAAAGGAACTTTGAGCATCTGGTATGGGCTGAAGACCTTAATTGGATAGGCATGCAATTTGTTCAACTGTATCGCCAATCGTGAACCATCTGCCGCCGAAAGTGGGTCTCCATCCGTGCTGAGCAATTGTTGATACAGTGCTTGCAATGCACGTCCGTGTTGTAGTCCTACTTTGTCTTTACCGAAGTGGGACTCCAGCCGTTTGTGCATCGCGTTCATACTTGCTTGATAGGGGAGGGTATAAAAAACCCTTGGAACTGGCGTTGAGCCATCACCCATGACCCAGTAGAGAGCACCCTCGGTTTTGCCACTGCCGGTGGGAGCAATGAGCATAGTTGAGATCGCTTGTTGAGCCGCGCACTGTTCTTGATGCATATAGGTCTCGACCTCTTCGGCTCTCTGCTGTTCTTTTAGCTTCCGTTCAAGCTCTTGTTTCACTTCATCGGCAAAGTCTTCCCATGAGCGTTGTATGCCTTGTGGAAGTTGTGGTAGATGTGCTGATGCGGAATGATCTGCTGTTGTTGTGAGGCCACGCAACATGACGAGCGTTGAGATGAGTGTCATGTTGCGTTCTCTCTCCAGCTGCTCAATGAAATCTATATAGATTTCTAGCCATGCATTGATACTTTGCGCTCCCTCTGCACACACATTGTGTACGGCTTGTTCTTCCTGAACCACTGTAATTGGCTGAACACCAAACGCATCTAAACCAAGTGCTGCAATCCAGGAGGTGGAACACGCGTCAAGCCACTGCCAGAGACCACGTACTGTTCCTTCGTCTAGTTCCGATACCATGCCCTGTACGAGTTCTGGTGATTTGTACTTATCATAGGTCTTGATGATTTCTTCCGCGTCTCTATGATGTGACGCAATAGCAGCGACTATCCATTGACGTTCTGTTTCAGAGAACGAGGGTGCAATCCAGTCAAGAAATGCGAGGGAAAGCACCTCATGACGGCGTTGCCAGCGCACGCCTTTCTCCTTTACCATGCTTTGAAATCCATGTGCCGCTTTTCCAAAGTCATGCAGAAAGCACGCCCAGAAGAGGCAATGCCAGAGACGAGGTGCATCGAGCAGTGCTGGAAGCTGTGGGCGAAGACGAACAAGATCAGCGAAGCGTTCGAGCACAAATTGTGTGTGTGTAGCAAGGCTCTCTCCTGTTTGTCCTTCCTCTGCACTGCTCTTTGCCCAGGTTGTCTCTAACCAATCAGGCCAGGGGGAAAGATTCATATTGCTCTCCTAGAAAGGTGTGAAACATTAATCCCATATACATCCCTTCGATTTGTGGTGAGGTTGGGTCAATCCAAAAGGTACGCTGCTCATCCAAAGACCAGAAGGTGTTACTTTGTACGCGATTCTTCAACAGGAGATAGCGAGCAAAGGCTGGTGTGCGTTTGCGTTCGTAATCGAGGTAGCGTGGGAGAAGTTCTGTTACTCCCTGCCCAACCTCTACAGCCATCTCATATGGTAACAAAGTATGCTCAAAGTATGCTTGCTCTGCCTGCTGTAACTCGATCTGTTCAAGAGAGGTGTAGGTAAACAAGTCTTGTGAGCGACCAAGCACGACAGCATAGCGTGGACGACGAAATGCCTCAATCCATTCTGGTTGTGTCAAGTAGAGCGTAAGACGTGGCTGAAAGAGTAATTCACGTTTGAATGGTTGGACATTTCCCTGTAATACCTTTGGATAGCTTGTTCCCTCTAACTTCCCTCCCGACTCAGACAAGTAGATGACATGCTCGATATCACTAAAACTGGCTTGCGCCGTGAAGTGATAGGCAAAGGCAACCGCATCTGGTGGCACAACTTCTCCCAAGGTGCTACAGATGTGCCCGTAAATAGTTGAAGGTGGTGGCATATCGAAGGTTGGCTGAATACCATGCATGAAGTGTGGACGGCGGAAAGATGTGGTTACTCCTTCTGCCACGATTTTCAGAACGCGCATTCTTGCTCTCCTTCTTTACTTCAACCAGGAAGCATTTTCTGCCCTTGCAAGGTCTTCGATAAAGGCTCGATAGGCATCACGCGGGTGACGTACAATGACGGGTCGCTGAGTGAGTGTAGGTATCTCCTGTTCAAATTGCTCACGTTGCTCATCCATATAGCCACGTTTCCATCCGATGTAGAGAGGCGAGAGAATTTCATCGTCCATTGTGGTGAGGGCCTCATGCAAGACATCACGTTTGATGATTGGTTTTCCATATTTATCGGCACCAACAAGATGTCCAAAGATATGATTGCCTCCGCGTGTGACCGCAAGGAGACAGAAGGCAGGGGTGACATCGGTATAGTGAATGGCCTGTTTCGCACCGCCTTCGAGGAGTGCCATACTCTCAAAGAGAGCCTGTACACGCTGAACGCGTTTCTCAAGAGGAAGTCGATATGCCTTTTCGCTCTCCAGATGCTCTAAGTGCTGTTCTTGTGCTTGCTTTGTGCGAATGTCATCGAGGTTGCGGTATCCTGCTCGGTTACGATAGGAAAAGGTACCACATTCATGGAGATCAAGCGAGAACAAGCCTTGGAGCGTTGTGCGATACAACTGATGCTCGAATGGAACGGGATTCCCCTCGTGTCGTGACATGACTCCAAAATCACTCGTGATATCGACTGGAGCAATAGAGACGAGCGTACTGACACGGAACGGAGAGACGCGTGTGACAGTATCAACAACTTCTGTCGCACGATGTGGCGCGTTGCCAGCCGCTTGCTGTTCTTTGGAGAGTTTTTTCGGAGCACGCATGTACCCAAACAAGTCATCATCCCACCAGCGAATTGGATTACTATCAGTATACGCAATCTTCTCTTCTCGATACATTGGAGCCGCCTCCCACTCATCTAGCTTCTCGGCTGTGGTGCGTAACCAGTAGCGATATGCTTGTGCAGAGACATAGGGATAACTTTGACCGACCGTTGAGGTGCCAGTGCGAATGACTTTCACACCGGACGTATTGTCGAGACGTTCTCCTGGAATATTGCCGAGATTGTTCAGCGCGGAAGCTGGTGCATCAATAAGTAGCAGTCCTGTAACAAAAGCCATGAACGTTTTCTCCTCTTTTCTGTTTTGTGAAAGTTATTCTTGTTCGTCATGCGGTGCTTGGGTGTCAAGTGTTCGCTCTTGAGTGAGAACCTGAATATGGTCATTCAATTTCTCTTCATCTTCGTGCTCGGAGAACCATTCGAGCATGCGAATAAACATAAGATCACGGGCAAGCTTCCAATCAAAACGCAAATCTTCGGGGCCATCCGATGCGAAGAAGACAGTACAAAATGAATCGAATGTGAATAATGGCATTTTTCCAGGTGCAGCTGCATTTTTCGCTGCACGGAGCAACTCGTTACGGAACAAATCGCCTCGTGGTTCCGCATAAAAATTGCGGAAGAATCGATTGTCATTTGTGTTGTTGACGTAGGCCGCGAGTTTGTCACCAAGCTCTTTAATAGCGGCGATACGTTTCTTTTCCATATACATCACCTCCTGTAAAAATAGGTCAATAAATGACCAGGGAATGATAAGGGTTGCATACTGAAATGTTGTGTTTTCGGAACGTGCTTGTCCATCCTCCGAAGCTAGATACAGGTCCGAGACATGCAAAAAGTATCTTCTTACAAATGGAACTGCATTCTGAGGCAAAAGAAAGATATCTTCGTAAAAGTAGTTGCGTGTACCTTTACGCACTACTACCTGCTCATCTCCCTTGTTTTCTTGCTGTATCCCCTGTTTGTCTTTTGCAGGTTTCAAGCGTTGTTGTCCACGTGCGACCAACCTGTTCCAAGTTGTCTTGTATTCTGGAGTAGTTGTTACTTTGTGCAAGAAACGAATGGTACTCATTGGGAGATGATATATTTTGAGTGGTGGACTCTTCTCATCAAGCGGTGAAGATTGACCACTATTCGTCAGATGGTATGCGGTGATAGAGTAGTGCTGATCTCTCCTTCGCCTTTCTATATGAGCTTGTTGAATACGTGTCTGTTTTTGATCAAGTGTGATAACAGACTCAATGATGAGCGATGGGGCCGATGGCGAGGCATCCGGCATTTTTGTCTGATCTGTTGCTCCAACCAGAGTGAGTGCAGCTATATTTTCGTGCCACGATTTGTGTGCGGCAGCTTGAAGAATATCTGGATTATCAGAGTGGATTGCAAGCAGCCGTCCTGCACATTTACGGCAGCCCATTGGAAAGATTTGCAAGCATAAGAGTGCTTCACCTGACACTGGAAGACCAGGATCACCCCAAGGCGAAAAATTGATAATATCCTCACCTGTGATGAGAGGAATGTGCTGACGATACGCACGCCCCGGCGGAAGTACCTCTCGCCCATCCTTATCTTGTTTCAATGAAAGTGCAAGTCCTAATGCAGGCTTTCCAGTGAAAACACATAGCTCATCACTTAATGCAACATCATCACCAAAACTTCGTGCGACGCGTTGTGCATATTCACGTCTACGTGAAGGATTATCCTTGAATGCAGGTTGCGTGAAATCTGAGTTCATTAAGGACGTCGTCAGAAACGAGGTAAGTGGCTGCTTTGTATAATTCTCTTTGATAAAGGTAGCAGCTTTAATGAGGTCGTCTACTGTAAGTTCAGCAGGATATGCCTTTTCAGCACATGCCACGATAGTAGCAAGGCCAACATCGAAGAGTGGATGGCCTGTGTAATCTAAATCAAGCACTTCAAATCCCCTTGTGAACCAGAAACTACTCGGTTTCGAGAACTGCACGTAGTATAGCAGAGTAGAGTGCAAAATATATGCGTTTTACATGGATTACAAGATTTTCTAAAAACTGCACACTAATACAGAGGACTCTGAAAAATACAGACAAGATAATCATTGTGCTTACTGTTCTTTAATCCATAGAGGATATTGGTATGTGAACTTGTACCTACTCAATAAAACTTAAGTGGAGGACTCATACTGTTGTAGGGTTGCGCGTAACTCGTCTGCTATGGCATCTGCAAGACTTGCGGGTTCCAGGATTTTGGCGTGCCTTCCATAACTCATAATTTGGCGTTGCACTTCTGCTAGTGCGCTTGTCTTAAAGCGCATAAGCAGACTCCCATCTGGTTGCTCCTCCGTCTGTTGTGAAGGGTGCAAGGTACGCTCTTTCATATAACGAGCTTGGTAGGGGTCGAAGAGTAAAACGATTTCAACGATCTGGTTGCCATGCTCGGCTTGAAAGCTCTCTTGAAGGTAGTTTTCAGGCGAAAAATTTGCATCAGGCTCGAAACGCTCTTCGGTGACGACACGCCAAGTGCGGATACGAGGAAGTGCGAATTGACGGATCTTCTGACGCAAAAGGTCGTAGGAAACTACGTTCCACTCACCTCGTATGTTGAGGAGATGGTAAGGGTGGATAACACGTTGATTTTCTTCGTCTCGTGATGCTGTGTAGTACAGCATATCAACAGGATGCTGATTTTGAATAGCATGTTGTAATGCTAGGAGTATTTCTGGCGACGTTTTTGCGCTCGCTCCTGGTCGAATAGAGTAATGATGCGCTAATTCATGCATTGAAACTTGTACGTCTTGTGGGAGCATTTCTATCATTTGCTGGATAGCATCACGAAGTGGTTCCTCAAAACTTGTGCCGAGATATCGCTCCGTCAATTCTACACTGAGAAAGAGTGCAAGTAACTGTCCTTGAGCGATAGGGAGTACTGGTAGTTGCCAATCCTGCTCTGTATAGACGTACCCATGATGGGCGCGGCTGTAGACGAGGGGAGCATAGAACCGATTTTTAAGAGTTTCAATGTCATTAATGACTGTTCGTTTGCTTACCTCGAAGCGTTCCATAAACGTTTGAACTGAAGGATAATTCCCACTTTGAATCATTGCACTCATATAAAGGATCCGTTCCAACCTTGTAGACATAGTGTAACCTTTCCTTTTTACATGACCTATGTTAAACGGTGAACTAGGAAATTTCGCTATCGTGCGTTGCTCCAGCAGCGAGGATGGCTATCTCATTCATTTCTTAATCGACTCACAAACCGTATTACTGTGGTATCTCTATCTCGCGTCAAGAGAAGAACATTGTATCCTAGTGTCAAACTATGAATTTTTATGAGCTTGCGGAAGAACCTGAATATGCGAAGCCCATTTCCAGAAGCGAAGCGAGGCTCTTGCGAGCACATTTGTGTGCTCCGGCTTTTGAATCTTTTCTCTACCGCTTCTGTATTGAGAAGACACTGTGGTATAAACTCGTCTGGTTCAAGGAGCGATACCCTTCAACTGAAGCAGAAGCTCGCTATCTTTCTCATTACCTATAATTCAGAGCTTTTCCGAAAACCTATCAGGAACTGCATCAGTCCAGAGCCAAAAACAGTGTTTTCGTAAAAGCTCTTAGTCTGGTGAAAGTAATAAGCGTTTCATGACGACCAAATTCTGCTTTTCTTGCTCCCAATCTGGCTTGCCTTCCTTATCTTTGGGCATAGGCGTTTCCATGATTAACGCAATATGAGCAAGGCGAGGGTCTTGCAGCAGCATTTGGATTCCTGCAATGCCTCTTTTTGACATTCGACCCATGCTCCATTGAGCATGTTCATCTCGAATACTTCCTAGTCCATGCTTTGCATCGTTAAGATGCAATAGCTGGACATGTTCGAGTCCAATATGCTTGTCAACTGTAAACAAAAACTTGTCCATTTGAGTACAGAGATCATAGCCAGCAACCCAGCAATGAGCAGTATCTAAGCACACTCGTACATGGGACCGAAAAGTAGGTTGTAGTGCTGTGAGAATAGTTCCAAGCTCTTCTATTTTTGACCCAAACGAAAAACGAGGATCACATCCATTCTCAAGAAGAAGACGTATTGGAGCGAGGTGTGTGCCGGGACCGTGTAAGAGACTATAGGTAATAGCTTTTACAATACGCTCAGCCTGTATCCCTGATACACGAACAAAGGCTTTTTTATAGTTGTTGAGATGCACTACCACATCACTTGCTCCTATGAGACGCGCTTGTTCTAACGTAGACCGCAAGAGGAACACCGAATTGATCCACGTCCTCTCATCATTGGAAGCGAGGTCAATGACAAACGGTGCATGGACGACGATAGGCGATAAATGAGCATCAGAAAGTATTTGTGACATGGAGAGTGTAAGAGTAGGAGAGAGCATAGGGGATTGCCACGTGTCTGGATCGGTAAGGAAAATTTGGAGAGCACTATAGCCGAGCTCTTGTGCTTTTTGGACAGAATCGAGTAATGGTATTTTGGAGGGTATGTTTCGTCCCAAGGGAAAATGTAGGGCTTGATCCTTGTTTGGAGGTGGTAATGGCAACGTTGGTGACAATAATTGTAGAGGTGCCAACGTTGTTCTATTTGGTATGATAGATTGTTGAATAACTCTCTTTCTTGCCTTTGGCTTAGGTAACTTTTGCATTGTTGTAGGCGTCATTGCTTCTGTTTTCAATAAATCATCATGCTTTATTGGAGAAGATGAAACAGTGCCTTTCGTTTGTAACACCATGTTAGTTTCTTGCTCCTGGTGCTTTGTAGTAGACCGCTTTTTTCGTGTGGCTCGACGACGACATGTATCAGAACAATAGATCGTTCGCGGAAACTGGATTTCCTCCCCACAGAGGCATCGTTGTATCATTCAATAACTCACCTTTCTTCATGAGTATCATAAACAACTTAAACTGCTCCATTATTGAACGGTGAACTATGAAATCGGTCCTTCCTCTAAAAAGGATAGTAGGCCGATATTATGTAAAGCTGGGTTTTTAATCCGTCGAAAAAGCGGTTTGAGGACCTCACCAACTACCTTTTAGGTACGTGGCGAAAGACCAGACTCACATTACTCATAAGTAAAGAAATATGATAGGATTGTTATGCCCAGTTACAATTGGAAGTCTCTTTCTTCTAAAGGTCCCCACGTTGTAAGTACTTGTTTCTCCAACAAAGGGAGACGATGTAGTGCATTCATCACCTCATCGCTTGTCACTCGCTCAATACGGGCAGCCTCTTCTTCCAAGCTAGATAAACGCCCTTCATACAGCCAATCCATTCCTAATGTACGCATGCGGTTATACGTGGACTCGCTATGAAATATGATGTCACTCAGTTTCTTGTTCTTGGCACGCTGTAGCTCCTCTTCATCAAATCCATCATAAAGCACCTGTTTCAACTCGGTTTGAAGAAGTGTAAGGACATGAGGAGCGTTTTCTGGTGTTGTGTGTGCTTGCATGAACAACATTCCTGTTCCATCAAAAGCCCGCAACGCACTGCTCGCACTCTGTGCTAATCCCTTTTGTTGAATATTCCAGTGGATGCGTGAGCCATCAGAATCACCTAAAATGTTCCATCCCAAAGACGTTGCATAATAATCGGGATCGTTTGATGGTATTCCTGGCATGCTAACAAAAAGTATTTGCTGTTTGAGATGCTTTTGCACTCCTATAGAGTGTGTAGATTGGTTTGGCTCATACGCTGTAGCAATACGGGCAACGTCACCCGTAGGCCAGCTTTCGCACACATGTTCAGCAAGTGCAATAAGGTGGTCCCAGTCGAAATTGCCAGCAACTGAAAGCACGATGTTCTTAGCACTATACCAACGTTGCCAATACTCGCGCATCTGTTCAAGTCGCATCTCTTGAATGCTCTCCCGTGAACCAAGCACATAATTGCCCAATGGATGTGTGTCAAAGTAGACACGCATCATACGCCTATGAGCATAGCCCTTCGGTTGGTCCTCAGAACGCGCGATCTCATTAAGAATGACCCCTTTTTCCTGCTCGAAATCGTTCTCGTCCAACCGTGGTTCCATCATTTCGGTGAGCAACCTGAAGGCTTGGTCGAAATAGTCGCTTTGCACACGAAGGTAGTAGATAGTTCGTTCGGCAGATGTGAAGCCATTTTTTTCTGCTCCAATTCTCGTAAACTCTTGTTTCAGCTGCTGCCAATCTCGCGTTTTTGTTCCTCTAAATACCATGTGCTCAAGAAAATGGGAAATGCCTGAAAGGGTAGCATCTTGCTCATCACGTGCGCCAGTACGGACAAAGTATCCCATAGATACTGTCTCAACGTCTGGCATTGTTTGCCCTACAATATGCAAGCCATTTTTAAGGCGATGTGTCAGTAAGAGAGCGTTATTTTCTGTACCATTTATCATCCTTTTGCCCCTTTCATGCTACTATACATCTCATTATCTCACATTCCCTTCAAATGGAGACGTTTTATATACTCATGCTTATATTGCTGGCAAAAATATCGTATTAGAATTCGTTGCATCCTTTAAATGCTTCTCTCTATTGAAGAAAACAAGCAGCTCTTTCTGTTTTGAACCTCTTCAAGACATCAAGCGAGTAATACTCTCTCTAGTCCTTTTACATTTGCCGAACATGTGAACATTCAGAAATTTTCTGCTCGCCCTGCTTGTCCTCATACCTCATTTTAGAGCTTACAGAACCTTTGGAACTTCAAATACCTCAAACATGAGGTCGTCGTGTCCCCAAAAGTAGGCAAATGAACATCCAGAGAATGGCCCACTATCGAGATGAATAGGGTCTGTGGTAAACTCTATGCCACGTTCTTTGAGTACTTCTCGTGTTGCCTCGATACTCTCCACCTCGAAGCAGAGGTGCATCACTCCCACATCATTATTCTGTCGGTCGAATGCTCTTCCGCGAGGACTCCGATATTCCATCAGTTCAAAGCTGGTATTGCCTACTTTCATAAAGGCGAAGCGAATGTCGGGATTGGGAACTTTGACCAGTTGTCCCAGTTCCGCACGGTCTATTTCAGGTCCAGACGAGTCATGGATGAAGACCGGCTCGATGCCAAAGAGTTCTTTATAAAAGAGCAGTGCTGCTTCGAGATCACGGACACTGATGCCTGTATGATGGATAGTGTTCAATTGAGTCGTGGTCGTCATATTTCCTCCAACTAGTACACGATAGAAAAGAAGTACAGTATAAAAGCCTTTTACGCTTGGCGTACCTCCAGTTCCAGAAAAGATGGCTCGCTCCCTCCGATGAAAATAGTGTTTCGCGCTGGATACGGTGGTGCCTCATAGGGAAAGAAGATGAATCCATCGAAGGCGGTGGCCTTGAGCAGGTCAGGACGGCTGCCTATTTCCAACCGAAGTTGATGTCCCTGTTTGAAGAGGTTGGCAATCGGTGTGAGACTGAAATCAAGCGAGACGGGTGTTCCTAGCGTGAGTGGCTCAGGGATGCGATGCTCGTGAATGATTTCATCTGGTCGTGAACGTAGCATGTCTCTTTTCCGATGAGAGGCTTGTAGCCAACCAAAGGAGAGCAACCGTACTTTCCCCTTGGGAGCGACATCACTCACACGAGCGATGATGTGCGTATCAAGAGCGGTAGATGCGAGTTTGAGATGAAGTCTGATTGGTCCCACCACCTCTGTATCTTCTGTCCACGGATCTGTCAGAAAGGTGAGCCATTGTGCCTCATACCTTTCGAGTGCTTTGGGATACACCATTCCGCGTGGAAGAGCAACGAAACTCCGTGATGCTTCTTGTTGGGGCCGCTGCTCCTGAAGGTGCTGAGTGTCTGCTGTCTTTTCCGACGCTTCCGAAAGATAGAAGCACTTTTTGTTTGTTCCTGGTATCGGCCAATCGGGAGCGTCTTTCCAGCACTCGGCTCCTTGAAGCCAATAGCGCACCGCCGGAAGGTCAGCCACTCCTGTCTCAATCCCTTTCAAGTAGTAGTCATACCAAGCAAGAAGTTCTTCCTGATAGTTCGACCAAGGCCACCTGGGATCGGGAGGACCGATAAAGAGCTTTTTGGGTGCGGAAATGCCATTCCATGCCTCAAATGCTCCCTTCATATGAATACCTGGATTCCCCCAGTTTGTTCCTATACAGACAGGGACTTGAATGCGATCCAGGACCGGCCATGCTGATTTGTCCCAATAAAACGGACCATCGAATGGTTCATCGAAGGCGATTTCCGCGAAGTGACGCATCCACGACTTCTCTGGACGCATCTGCTGAGGCATCTTCTCTTCATTTTTGAAGAAGAAACTCGTAATTTTCTTTTGAATCCACTTCCGATCAAACAGGTAGCTGAGAAGGTGGCGCACCAGAGGTGGAAGAGAGACGTTTTGCGTTGTTCCGACAAATGTATAATACGGGGCGAAGAAGCCTGAATGGAATGCTCCCCCGTGGTACGCAAAATGGCGATACAAGTCCGTAAACCCCAGATACGGAAAGATGGCCTTGAGATGTGGGGGTTGTTGAGCAGCAGCAAGATATTGAATTGCCGCGAAATAGGACATGCCAACCATCCCCACCTGCCCATCACACCACGGCTGTTCAGCGACCCATTCAATGGTGTCTGCAACATCTTTCTGCTCACCAAGAGAAAAATGTATTTCGTGTGTTCCCTCCGATTTCCCTGTCCCTCGTGCATTGACGGTCAGGTGACAATAGCCACGCGAAACGATATAGCTCACGACCCCTGTTTCATTGATTGGCAACGGAAGCCCTGTTTGCTGAAATGCTCGTGTGTAGGAGGACCACGCGACGAGTGCTGGGAAGGATCCCTCTGCTGCTGGTCGGTAGAGGTCCCCACGTAAGACGGTTCCATCTGGTAAACGAACCGCGATATTTGCTTGGCAGAGGATCGCGTAAGTAGCATTCGATTGCGTCTTTGGAGTCCAGCCAGCAAGTTGCACCCCGTTCAAGTGCTGTGTGGGTGGAAGTATTCCCGTGTGCTCTTTCTGCTTCTTCATGTATCCCTCCTCATTCGTCGTCTTCTCACGTCGTCGTTAGGACACATGGTAGTCCTTCTTCTGACGTGGTTGTGGCATCCATCCGATATCTTGTGGCATTCCAATCCAATTTCGTAGCACCCCGATGCCCGTCACCTCCAACTCGACTTCGTCGCCCGGTTGCAATCGTCGCCCCAGTTCGAGACCACACCCGAATCCTACCGTTCCCGATCCAATCAGGTCCCCTGTATGGACTCCCTCAGCTTTCGAGATGTAGGCAATCAGTTCTTCAACACTCCACATGAGTGTCGAGCTAGACCCCCGTGACCACTCTTCGCCATTGACTCGTGCGATCATGGTCAGGTTGTTCACCTCCACTTCGTCAACGGTGGTAATCCAAGGACCAAGCCCTGTTGCGAAATCTTTCCCTTTAGCAGGTCCAAGTCCACCAGCACTTTCTTTGCGTTGCATGTCGCGTGCCGAAAAGTCATTGTAGATCGTCACTCCAAAAAGGGAGGCGTGTGCGGCTTCAGGAGAAAGGTTATATCCGGTGCGTCCAATCACAAAACCAAGCTCTAACTCATAGTCCAGATGTTGAGTGTAATCAGGCCAAGGAACTTCTTGCTCATGTGCGAAAAGCGTGAGACGATTCGCTTTGTAGTAAAGGGGAATCTCATAATACACATCAGGGATGGGACGGTGCTGTCCGACAACAAACGCATTGTGTAAATGCTGCTCGAATGCTAAACAGTCACGTTGCATCGGAGGATCAAGTGGTGGAAGCCATGCCACGCCATGCAGGTCGAAGAGTGCCTCCCGGGGTCGTTTCTCAAGACATCGACGTGCTGCATCGAGAAATCGTGGTCCTGTTTCAATGGCTGCTGTCATACTAGCAGGGAAGAGGGCTGATGCAACACGTCGTGCTGCCTCCTGTGTCGCCCCCTCTTGAAGCAAGAGCATATATTCTGCTGTCGCTAGATCAAGGACCTTATATTCCTCTGGGAGGACCGCAACCAGTCGTGGAATATCCGAATCAAGTGACTCACGTAAAATTCTGCCAACCTTCATGTATTTTTTACCTTCTAGGATATGAATAGAAGCTCACTTTGTACAAAGCAATCCAAACGACTTTTTCCCTGATGGTCTGCTTTTCTGAGACAGGTTCGTCGTCTCCTTTCACGATTGTTCTGGTGCATGTTGCCTCGTGCTTGGTGGTGGGGACGAAACCGTCGTGGAATTGATCTCCCCTCGCGCCTCTTGAATGGCCCGTTCCAGGTTGAGAGAAGTGCGGTTAGACTCTCGCCACTCCGCCACAGGTCCTTTCTCAATCATAGAAAGGGCATCTTGAAACGGGATGCCCTCCGCAACGACTCGCTGACCCATGCGATACACGGCAGAGAGATAGTCCCATACCACGATGAGGTCTTGTGCATTCCCAATGGCTCCATGTCCTGGCACAACAACTCTTGGTTTGAGTGCAAGCAATGTCTCGATGGCGTCAATCCATCCTGATAAGAGACCATGAACGGCTAACGGCGTCACTCCGTGAAAGCTGATATCTCCCACGATCAACACGCGCTGTTCAGGAAGCCACACGGTGACATCAGCTACGGTATGCGCTGGAGTGAAAACACGAAACTCTCCTCCGTGTGGAAGGACAAGAGCATCGAGTGCGGGTTCTGGGAGTGCCAGATCAAGATCAGCGAAACGTCCGCGAAACTGTGGCATCAACGTGTCATACAGCGTCGTTGGTTTGCCTATATGTTGTAGCATCTCCACTGATCGAGGGTGAGCGACAAGACGAGCACCCTCAAAGAGCGAATTTCCGCCTGTATGGTCGATGTGATGGTGTGTGTTCACCACTGTCTCGACGTGTGCTCCTCTCTGCTGAATCTCATAGAGCAGAGGGAGAATCATCTCTGGAAAGGTCATAGTATCCACGACCATCGCGCGATTTCCGTCAAAAATGCATGACGCGTTTGAAACACCCATTTCGCCCTCTCCGTTGAGTGCAACGACAATGCCATCCTCCACTTCAACAATGCGTACCATAGGCCATGTCTGCATCAGACCTCCCTCTTTTTCTTTGTACTCAGGTCGCCAAAGGGAGAAGAACTCAGTTCTCCAATCAGTTGATCCAGAACGAGTATCCGAGTACGCCACGGAAGCAATGGACGCTGCTGTTGCTTCGCTGTTTGTACAGCTTCCAGCAGATGGGCAAGCTCTCTACTCAAATGTTGTTGTTCGGCTTCGATCTGATTGTAGCGTTGAAGCCGCGAGATAAGAGTATTGAGCGAGTACGCGATTTGCCAGAGTACATTTTCTCTATTCAATGGGGCGCGTGCCTGGAAGTTGCCGTTTGCTACCTGAACGTGGGTTTGCAGGATGATTTGCATGCCTATATCAAGTTGTTGTTTTTGCTGAAGCTCTTGCTCTTGTCGCTCAATCTCGCGCCGTTCGAGCTTGGAGATTTCTTCAGCGCGGTCCGCTCGTGCGATTGCTTGTGTCGCGCTACGGACCCAAAGATACACAATCACCGCAACAAACGACTGCAAAATAATCGGACGTACCAGCACATCATAGGTAGCTGTTGAGAGCAAGTAACCAAGAGCAATACTATGATGTTCGAGCGAAAGATCAATGATGATAAAGAGACAGTTCAGGAGAATGACCACAAACACGCTCCAAGACGGAAAAAAGGCCACCGCGACCAGCGTACTTTCTATAAGAAGGTCAAACGTTGGCAAGTTGCTTACATCTAACCCACCCGGATTCATCACTAATGACAGAGCAATACCTGCGCCTAAGACAATGACAGATATCACTCCTGCAAGTGTGCGGTAGCCGAGTCGATTGAGGGCAAGTGCGAGGACGTTGATACATAGCGTGAAGACAAGCAGAACAAGAAAGGGGATATTACGACTTATAAGAGCGACGGGTAATGGAAGAAGTGTAAAGATGGTCATCCAAAATAAGGTAGTACTGGCAAGTCGTCCTCGCCGTGCTGCTTCTCGCTTTTGAAAAGAGGCTAAGGGTTCTGGTTCTTTGGGAGCCGTCAAACGATACCACCACTCCCAGGGGTGAGAGAGAGACGAGCGTGTGTGTGTTTGGGCATCCTTCAACAACATATGTGTTGATCTATCCATGTTCATACGAATATATTGCTCCTTTTTAAAGATGTGAGCGGGAAGAGAGACATGTGTATCTTTGCTTCCTTACTGTTGCTGTTCTTCCTCTAGAGAGGCGCAAGAAGAATATCCTTCTTCCCTCTTTTCCTTGATGCTCGCACACGTTCTCTGTCTCATATGGGAATGAAGGATGAGTTCATCATCCTCTTCAGGTTGCATCCGAGCCTCTGACAGCCGACGAAGCGTTTGCTGGTAGAGAGACAGGACATAGCCGAGAGAACCTCCCACGAGCACGAGGAGGCAGGCGAAATCGACGACAAATATTTGCCATGCGAGAATGGTGAAGCCATCGAACGAGAGTTGTATGAAAAATACTCCACCAAGGACGACGCATGTAAGCACTCCTGTCAGGATGAGATTTCTCAGTGGTGGATGCATCATGAGAGCTTTGAATTGTCGGAGGTTCATAGAGGAACTCCTTCAAATATCCAATGAGGCGAGTGTGTTGGCAGTGTTTGTGTCAATCGAAAGCCAGCAGATTCATACAGCAAACGAAATTCGTCTCCTGTACGTTCGCCACCTTCTTGCTCTAGGCCCATCCAGAGATCAAGACCCTTTGCAAAGGAACCTTCATTGTTCAGAGGTGAGACGACCTGCTCACACACCAAAAGGACTGAATCGGGACGCATTGCCTGCCGACACGTCATCAGAATCTCGCGGCTGTGTTCATCACTCCAATTATGAAGGACTTCTTTGAGGATATAGGCGTCCGCACCTTTCGGTATCTCGATGAAAAAATCTCCCGCCACCAGTTCTATGCTATCTATTTCATCGTGTGTCATTGGTCCACTGTGTGTTGTCTTGATACCCTCAATCACCGCCGGACGATCAAAGAGGATACCTTCAATAGTTGGATGATGTGCAATAATTGAAGTAAGAAGACTTCCACGTCCCCCACCAACATCTACTACCCTCTTGATGAAAGAAAAATCATAGGCATGTGTAATAGCATCATCGACTATCGCCGAAAAGCTCGTGAGAGCAGCGTCGAAGAGACTGCCCTCTTCTTTGTGTTCATCAAGGTAGGCGTAGAGTTTCTTCCCGTAGAGCAATTCAACAGCGGGTACTCCCGTCTTCATAGTTTCCTCAAGGGCATTCCATTCCTGGCGGACGCGTTTGCTTCCCATCATGCACGCCATTGCACGTAGAGACCCTGAGATGTCATCACGTAAACACGCTGAAAGGTCTGTGTTGGTAAAGGTGTGTGTCTCTTCCTCCTCAGCAAAAATACCATATGCTGCTAGGAAGCGGAGCACTCGATACACCCATCGCTCCTGGGTTCCTGTTGTCTGTGCTAGTTCTGCTGCCGATTTGTGCTCCTCGCCAATGAAGGTCGCGAAATTAAAGTGGGCAACCGCTTGAAGCGCAAACGACTTCCATTCTGCATTCAGAGCGTCAAGTAAGTGTTGTTGTGGTGGTACCTGCATTGCTGTCCTGTCTTTCTGTGCCTCATCTTTCACAAGAAAAGAGACTTGCACAAAGAGTATGAAAGAAAATGTCCCTATGCTATCCCAAAAAAGAAGCAGTGTTCCTCATGCATGTGCGATAGTGTTACATGCGTTCCCTTTCTGGACCCTGGTGAAGCTCTACAAGCCGTTCATTCTCAGACTGAAGGCGTCGAATGGTCCCAACGGCAAGGGTAAGTTGCTCTTTTAGTTGCCCTTCTGTCTGTGCTGCCCGCTTGAGTCTTCCCACCATATTCATGATCCCGACCGCAATCTGCCACAGTTCATTATTATGAATAGTGGGAACCTGAATCGTGTAATTTCCATTCGCCGCTTGTGCCAGCATCCCCAGTATCTGCCGTTGGTGCGCTTCAAATTGTTGCTTCTCCTCGACGATCAGTTTTGCCTGCTCACCTCGAATGCGTGTTTGTTCCGCATTGTCTTGTGATAGCGCGATGATTTCCTCCGCACGATCAGCACGAGCAATCGCTTGTAATGCGCTACGGACCCAAATATAGACAATCACTGCGACAAACACCTGAAGGATGACAGGACGCACCAGCACATCATAGATGGAGGTAGAGAGGAGATGGCCTAAACTCATCGTGTGTCGCTCAAGGAGTAGATCAGTCACAATAAAGAGGGCATTGATGACAACAACGACGAAGACGCTCCAAGAAGGGAAAAAGGCTACAGCAACCAGCGTACTCTCTGCTAGCAGGTCAAACGTAGGGAGGTTGCTGACATCAAGACCACCAGGATTTGCAACGAGTGAGAGGGCAATGCCCACGCCTAAGACGACTACCGATATGACTCCCGCCAAGGTACGTAGACCTTTTCTGTTGAGAAGAAAGCCACATAGATTGACGAGCAGTGTCACGAGCAGTAAGACAAGCAGTGCTGTGTTGTGACTGAGAATGGCAACTGGGAGTGGAAGGAGCGTAAAGATGGTCATCCAAAACAGGGTGGTACTGGCAAGGCGTCCCCGGCGAGCGGCTTCTCGTTGCTGAAGACTCGCGCCGAGAGCAGGTTCTGGAGGTGCCGTCCACCGATACCACCACTCGAACCATCCTGGTTGCATTCGTTGAAGAGAAGCCTCTCCTTGTGGCAATGGGGTTGAAACAAGAGGACGCGATTCAATGGAAGGTGTCCTCCGTGTTGTATTCATCATAGTACAAAAACTCACTTCTTTCGTTTCAGAATTGTTTCCCTCTCGTCAAGGGTTGGTGAGCGGATGCGTGATGGAAGGGGAAGCAATGAATCCCTTCTCTTGCAGGTTCATAAGTGCATCTCTCACGATGTCGTACCGCTTTGACAATAATGTTGCGATTTCGGCAACGGTTTTGTGTCCGTCCACCACAATGATGACCAAACGCTGTTCACGTGGGAGGGTCACGAGTTCCTGCTGTGTCACCTTGTGCAGAGCCATCGGCACTGTGTATGGAGTGAACTCTGCTGATTGCCTCGTCAATATATAAGATGACTGTTCCTCTCGTTCCACCTGAGATGAGAGCGGAGTATACTCCCAAGAAAGCTGCCCAAGGCGTTCTATAAAGTGAAATGCCTCGTCACCTGAGAGTCCTCTCCTTTGCTCATCCTGAAGAGAACATCTGCGTATCTCCCCATTTACGAGTACTACGCGCACAGTGCAGAGGTCCTGCATTCCAGGCACTTGCACTGCGTTCGCTCGTAATTCAATGCTTTGTTGCTCAAACATCCGTATCATTGTTCTGATATCCGTTCGGTACACGCCGCGTCCTTCCCAGCAGTCGGCTCCTTGACTGCACCTCTGTGGGCAATAGGCGAAGCGTACCGGATTGTAGCGCTGACACCTGCCCCTAGCTTGTGTTCTCTCTCATGTGACTTTTGTGTGTGCTTCGTGTGTGATGTATCATCTTTGGGAAGCTCCTCGTGCTAGAACACGATGCAAGACGATGGCAAGGAAAAAGAACCTTCCCTGATTCCTCTGTATTAGTGCAATACCAAGAAGGAGACCGATGATCAATCCTACTTGACCTTCGACATGACAGAAGAGGCTATACGCACCCTCTCTCTGCCTCATGGGAAAATACTGCTCAGATCGTGTATGCTCAATCATCTGCTGTCTTTCTCCTGCATTTTGACCCACGAATGCCATCCATCTCGCATCATGCGCGAGCGACCCCACACGATTCTGTCTGTGGTCAACTGGTTTTCGCATCCTCTACGAGAATGAAGATGCCTCCAATATCGTTTTGATATGTTCCTGGTTTTTCTTCATGTGATCGAGCATATATGCAAGCATCCCCTCGTTTGTCCTCCCAGATTGAGGGTCTACCTCAAAATCTTGCATCCAGGTCATCTTTACCCCAACTTCAGTTTGTTCATAGCGCCAAAGGATGTTCATAAACAGGAATGGTGCAAGTGGAGACACACGCTGTGAGTTGGAGAGATGGTGCTTTCTATCGACCAATCGCCTTGATTGCCACGTATTTCCATGCACATCCGTCAGCTCGAATATGAGCCGCCAGCAAGTGTCTGAAAGTGGTATTTTTTCCAAGACACGAGCACCACCATACTCGACAAAGAGGTTCGGCCACTGCTCTATGTCGTTTGTCTGTGTAAAGATGGTCTCAATATCTTCCTTGATTAGAATGGATTGTTCTGCTAATGGCATCTTATTCCTCCTGCTTGACTGATGGGGGTGTTCCTGCCTGAACTGAAAGGGCATCTTGCACCAACGTTGTCACATCCCCAACTGTCAGACAGCGTTTGACCTGCTGATCGTCGAGTGTAATGTGAAAGTGCTTCTCAAGTTGAAGAGCAAGCTCGACTCGCTCAAGCGAGTCGATGCTAAGGGACTCCAGAGGTGTTTCGACAGTGACGGTTGCAGGTTCAACATCACACTGCTCAGCGATCATCTGTTGTACGTCGAGAAAAGGAGTGTTTTGTGTTGTCATGGAAAGATTTTCTCCTGTTTTTCTTTGAACTCTGAGGACCATCTCCGTAATATCAGACATGCGTTCGCTCCACCAATACCACGGGCGTTCACTGCAATGACATCAAGTCGAGAAACAGGGCGAGGCTGCTTAACGACAAAATCTAGCTCGCATTCAGGAGCGATGCTGTCGAGGTGAAGTGTTGCAGGGACCATATGATGCTGCAATGCAAGCAGACCAATGACCACATCGACGGGTGTCGCTGCTCCAAAGAGATTCCCGAAGGCCGACTTTGGAGCACTGACTGGGACAGAATCCGCGTGCTTTCCCAGCGCAAGACGGATCGCTCGCGTTTCAGCAATATCCTCTTCAGGGACTGCTGAACCTGCTGCTAGGACGCAATCAATCTGTTCAGAGGTGACATGTGCTTTTTGCATGGCACGCTGTATCGTGGCTGCATAGCGTGCTCCGCTTGGTTCAGGTCGGATGGGATCATATCCATCATTGGTTGTGGCCCATCCTGCAATTTCTGCGTAGATGTGTGCTCCGCGACGGACCGCCTCCTCCTCCCGTTCAAGGAAAAGGAATGCTGCTCCCTCACCCGCAACGAGTCCATCGTGGCCCTGATCAAACGGTCTATAGGCAGATGTCGGACGCGTTGCTGTTTGCATGGACATGAGGCCAGAGGTTTCATAGCATAAAGCCGCATACGGAGAAAAAGGAGCCTCAGCACCGCCCGCAAACATACTGTCAGCGTAGCCTGCTTGGAGACAAGAGGCAGCGTGTTTGAGTGCGTATGCTCCTCCAATGCGGTCCCCCAAGAAGGTCCGCCCTATTCCTTTCAGACCCAACTGGATAGAAATGTTTCCTTGCACAGCGGCGGGGAACCACGCCGTTGCCATATACGGGCTGACGTCACGCGGCCCTTTTTGCCAGAGATTGGCAAGTTCGCGTTCTGCAAACTCCCAGCCGCCCAGATTGTTGCCAACGGTTATCCCAATACGGTCGCGTCCTTCTGTCTGCCATGTGTCATCTTGGCTCAGGGAAGATGACACGGGTTTCGGAAGGAACTGAGCATCTGCAATGGCGTGTTGGGCAGCGATGATGCCAAACATGGAGAAGCGATCTATTCTCCGCACGAGACGTGTGGGAAGAAACTCTTCAGGACGGAAGTCAGTCCATTGTCCTCCCGACTGACAATGGACATGCGAGACGTCAAACGAGGTCAACGCCCGAAGTGCAGACTCACTAGAGGAAAGTTTGTCCCATAAGAGTGTGGGACCGATACCGTAAGGTGAGACGACGCCTACTCCTGTGATCACAATACGTGCCGTCATCGTTCCTCTCCTTGCTGATACGTTCCCATAACCAGTGCCGCATGCAAACCTGAGAAGCCAGATGCTGTTGTGAGCAACCAGTGCATCTCGTGTGAGCGTGATGTGTTTGGAACATAGTCCAAGTCACATTGTGGATCAGGATCACTGTAGTTGACGGTAGGATGAATTTGTTGTGCCTGTAGTGAGAGCGCACATGTCACAACTTCTATGGCACTTGCAGCCGCAAGTGAGTGTCCTATCATGGACTTCGTAGAATTGATGGGAATGGTATATGCCCGCTCACCAAGTGCGGCTTTGAGTGCCTGTGTCTCACGAACATCGTTTTGCGGCGTTGAAGTGCCATGAGCATTGACAAAATCTACTGCATCTGACGAAAGATCAGCGTTTTTCAATGCAGTGACGACCGCTCGTGACAAATCTCGACCATCTGGCGACATGTCTGTCATATGAGTTGCATGTTCTGTAATGGCCCACCCTGCAATCTCCGCATAGATGGGGACTCCTCGCCGAAGAGCATGTTCTAATTCCTCAAGCACAAGGATGCCACTCCCTTCTGAAAGGACGAATCCATCTCGGCTGGCAGAAAATGGACGAGATGCCGTAGTCGGTTCTTCGTTGTGGTGTGAAAGACAATGAATAATATCGAATGCCGCGATGGTAATAGGGGTAATGGGAGCCTCAGAAGCTCCGGCGACGATGACATCGTGCTCTCCACTGAAGATACTTTCATAGGCATATGCGATAGCGTCTACGCCCGCAACACAGCCGGTAGAGAGGGTAAGACACTCCCCTCCAAATCCATAGCGCGAGGCAAGAGAGAGTGCCGCTGAATTTCCCATAGCGGCAGCGTAAAGATGCGGAGAAACCTCTGAGGAGTGGATGGAGTGACTCCCCTTCCCGGTGACGGCGACAAACTCCTCATCGAGTGTCTGTGTCCCACAGATGGCAGTTGCAAGAACGACACCAACTTCAGAGGGATCAATGTCTTCCAGTCGAGCGTCTTGGATCGCTTGTCGGGATGCGACTGTCGCGAACTGAAGAAAGCGGTCCATGCCCAACTCTTCGGGTGGTACTCCTTGCGAAACTGCATCGAAGTTTTTCACTTCGCAGACGACCTGAGCACCAAACTCATGCCCCCCAAAGAGCGAACTACACGTTGTTTCGTCTAAATGGATGGCTCCTGAAACTCCTGTGAGTAAGCTCTCCCAAAATGTCTCTTTCCCGATGCCGACTGGAGAAACGACCCCTAGTCCTGTAATGACGACACGACGCTTCATGCTGCTCCCTTCTCAAAAAGTTTCACTGAAGAAGAATTTGTTACTGCATGGACAACCTGCCTCCATTGCCCGGTACATTCTCCGTGGAACAAACGACTATGAGCAAGAGATGGAGAAACGTTGAATGAATGCCGAAGAGGGAATGTCAGTAACGTTACATCATGGTCCAAGAGGGACCTTTCTCTTGAGAGAAATTCCCATCTTGGACGAGATGTTGTTCTGGAAGTATTAGCAAGCAGTATCACAGATATGCGGCATGAAATTGGTATAAGCGAGGATGTATGGACAAATTGGTAGTTTCTCCTCAATGTTGGTCGAGAACCGAATAGTGACTCTCCGCACATGCGAAGTTGCAGGTAGGATATCGTGGTCATTCTGATGTTCCTTGAAATAACAGTTGTGTTTCTACTGGTGTACTCGCATTCGTTGGAGTGAATTGTCTCAATCCTCATCAATCATTGATGAGTACTTCTGCTGAACGCATCATTGCCTCTTCGTTAAAAGTACGTTCACAGACCTTATTCATGTGTGTTTTTGCACAATTTCTGTCATGTCACTCTCTCCTTGTTTGAAGGAAAGATGTTTTGGTTCCCCTTATCCACACTCACATGTATCGTATCAACAGCTTCGCACTACAGAAGCACAGAGAAGCACAAAAAAGAAAGAGGAAAGCACGAAAGACGTACAATCGTATTCGAGAAGTGAAGCGTGTAGTTGTATCATGAAGGTTGTGCCTCTTATTTTGTATGAGGTACAGGAGGAAAGGCAGTATGTCCTGTGGCTACGAGAAGAGGTTATTACTCTGGTTTTTTTGCCAGGATAGTTGTCATATGCCATGTCGCGTGAAAATCGCTTCGCTGTAGTTCGAGAAGTGCTTGCTCATAAAGCGTATCGTACTCTGTTGATGCACAACCCCATTTGTGCAGGAACGGGGAGAGTGTTTGAAATCCGTACATGATATTTTGGTAAAAATTCTGTCCGCCAATTGTTCCCGCTACGTAGTCAAGCGTAAAGGTTGTCTTCTGTACCTGCTGCCATTCATCAGCTACAAGGAGTGGGGGAAGTGCGAGAACGAGACCAGCTCTATCTGGGGCAAAATGATGCCCTGCCTTGTAGAGCGCACATAGCAGCATCTGGTCAAGCTGTATATAGGCAGAGCTAGTACTCTCAGCACTCTCTTTGTCTGTGATACGTATCACGCCGCCCGGTTGTGTTACACGTTGTATTTCGTGGAGCAACCTCGTCCAATCCTTTGCTAACATGAAACTAGAAGCGAGACGTACATTCACCAAATCAAAGGAGGCATCAGGAAATTCCAAGGGACTCAAGGCGTCCATCACACGAAACGAGACTCCATCAGTGAGATGATGTGCTTTCGCCAGTGCATTGGCATACTCAATCATGCGCCAACTGATATCGCATCCTGTCACGTCCATGTGAGGATAAATCCGGGCAGTCTCTAGGACCCACCCACCAGGACCACACCCAAGATCAAGGGCATGTCGGATCGAGGCAATGTTCGTTTGTTCTGTCAATGGCCCACCCATGCCTTCAGTGAGGAGGCGATCTTGGATGAAGAGACGAAGCATTTCTGCGTCGTTACTCCGGTCTTCGACGAAATAGGTGCTGGGATTGTCTTTCCCTCTTGGATCAATGGACTCTGACATAGTGAAAGTTTCCTTCTTCTACATACTTGCTAAGTCATATCCACAAGAGAGACGTAAGGACTATGTACCTGTTGCGAAGTGCGAAGTGTAGTGTTGAGGTATTCAAAGAACTGAACGACTTCCATCGCTGGAAGAGCATCAAGAGTACATACATGCCATTCCCTATTTCCACATGTTGCATGAACATGCCCAAAGGGGCAGCTCATGCCATATCCCCTGGCTTTGAGCAACTCACGTGCAGTATTTTCAGTAAGGGTCGTTGGTTCATTATCGACCTTCAGCATATATCTTCCTTATCTTGATCACTAGAACATTCTGTATCTTGGATGAGCCATACTCGACACGATGCGTTAGTAAGTACATAGAGAATGGTGTCGTCCATCTCGTTCTGTGTTGTAAAGTACGTATGTTTTCGTATTGAACCAATGAGCAGGAGACAGCAATGGAGATATTTTGCTTCTTCAACAATCGCTCGTCCAGTATGACGAGCTTGCACGACCTCTACGACGGCTTCGCAGCCAACTCGTTCTGCCACATGTGTAGCTTGGTTGAGAAGTCTATCTGCATGCTCAGATGCTTGCGGAAGAGCAGCTTGGAGATGGAATGTGCGAGGGACTTCAATAATGTGAACAAGATGCACTTTTCGTCTCACCTCTTTTGCGATCCGGCAAGCAAGAATGGTAAGAGCATGATCAAGTGTTTCACCTCTGATTACGACTGCAATGTTCCCTGTTTGCAGTTCGCCTAAAGCAGCTTTGCTCATCCCTTCGGCGTTCTTCGTATTCGTACCCCATACTCTGACCATAGACAAGTCCTTCCACTAAAACGGTAGTCCTGACGTTATTACATGCTTATGTTGCCTCTTACGAGGACATGTTGTTGGTCATTCGAGAGCGAAATTCCGAGTTGCGTCTTAACAACGGAAACAATATCCTCCATCTTGAATGGTTTAACGAGGTAGGCTGCTGCTCCGGCAAGACGCCCTTTGAGCTTATCAATAACGCCGTCCCTACGTGTAAGCATCACAATAATGCTTTGCGTAAATTGTGCTTTGGCTTTCAGGCGTCTTGCGACTTCGTAGCCATCTATCTTTGGAAGGCAGATGTCCAAGATAACAAGGTCGGGAACACGTCCCTCTGGTCCTGTGAGCCAACGCATCATCTCGACGCCATCGGGAAACGTGTGTACCGTAAAGCCTTCTCGACGAAGGTATGTCTCGATGATTTGTCTTACCGTCGGAGAGTCATCTACAACAATAATGGAACGAGATACTATTATGGTATGATCAGAAGGAATGTTTTTTAAAGAGGCCTCTGCCACTGTGTTCGTTTCAGGTAACAGAGTGTGAGTGTCCTCTGAAGAAGAATCTGAGCGTAGTAGAACTTTTCGCATTGTGTCTCTCCTAGAGATGTGTTTCTAAAGTGAGGAAGACAAAGAATGTAAGACGTAAATGTCTTTCTAGTCCACAACACTCCCTCATTACAAGAAAATAGTTGAGCATTGTCTTTCGATAAGCTCACATAGTATCTGCCAACATGTTTTTGAACGTCACTTTCGCGTAAGTAGCTCTCAGTACAACGCAATGCACTTATGAAACTCAGATGATCTAACGACTAATGATAGGAAGTGTATCTCCCTTTACACTGGTCGAACAGTTCTGAATGTTTGTAAATGAGTTAGAGCGCAATGCTATTGGACAGACCGATAGATACGTCCTTTAGTAAGATAACAGGGCTTTTACACATCAAGGGTACGTTGAGGCACGAAATCGGCACGTCAGGATGTCTCTAAATGTTCATTTCTGTCGTAGCCAAGTTTCAGGTAGCGGTATTGGAAATGGAAATACTTTTTGTCCTACTCACTTACAATGCATTTTCTTTAGTAGAAGAAGGTACTGGCATAATTTTCAAGAGAACAGTGCGGTGCATGGATTCGCCCGCGCACACTCAACGTGGAGGAGGCTGAACGCGTTGGTTTCCGAGCAAGTGGAACTGACCACCTTTACTCATGTAGTGTTCGTAGTGACATCGATTCACCCTATGTGCAAACAATAGACCTTAAGGTACAATTACAGGGGGATGTTGTTGAGATTGATTTACCACAAGAAGCGGTCGAGCGAAAAGACTTCGAGCGATGGATAACAACCTTACAAGAAGCCTTCAAACTGGGGCTGCAACTAGAACTGTTCATCAAGCCGGGAGAAATTCAATCTTACGTAGCGAACTATAAGCTGAATGGTCGTGATCATAAAAAGCTCATTCTATATGATACCATGCCTGGAGGCACTGGTTACCTGAAACGGATCTACGATTATCTTCCTCAGATTGCAGCGAGTGTTCTCTATCACTTGCAAAAAGATGCAAGTGAAACGGCCTGTTACTCCTGTCTCAAAGAGTTCTGGAATCAACGCTTCCACGGTCTACTCGACAAGAGACTCGTCTATGATGTACTAGAGCAACTCGCGGCAGAGAAAACTGAAGTTGCTGTACTCGTGTAGTGTTCATGGCTGAGAATTTATGCGTATTTGATGAAAGCTTAGGACATCGCGCAAGGAGATTTCGATGCTATGTTCTACATTGATGATATAGATGTTCATTGCTCCTCTATACAATCCTCGGTTTCCAGTAAGAGGTCCATAGCCAACGGTAGCGAGCGCAGCATTACAGGTCATGATGCGCTCTTGAGAAAATGGTCCAGATGTATCAATGAGTAGGATTGCAAGCGTTGGACGGAATGCCTGCACACGTTGTAAAAATCGTATAACCTGTCCCTCATCGACCTCACTGCTCGATTTACACTCTACCACGACTACGCTCTCGTCCAAGAAAGCGACAACATCGAGGTCTCCAGGAAGAGGAAGTTCTGCCAACTCGACCCCATGACGGACGGGCACAAGATGGGCAATGCTATACGTCAAGCGAAACCATTCGGCGACGTACCACTCAAGTGTCCTGCCAATATTCAAGATGTTTCCCTGATAGGGTTCCCTGGTAAAACCAGCGACCACGGGCGTGAAACCACTCTTGGTCGAGAAGAAAGGTCAAATAGGACGTGAGGAGTGTATCATCTGGACAAACTTGCTCAAGCATTTCTCGTGTATAGGAAGTGTGAGACACGGCGTAACGCAAGAGCTTCCGAAACGTAGTCGTGCCAAACAACCGATAGAAGGTATGCCCGGAATACTGTCTTCCATTTGGACACACAAGCCATTGTTGTTGAAATACATCGGGATCAGTATATACCTTACGCGTTCGCGCAACTGTGAATCCATGCTGAGCCATCCGATACTCAAAGGCAAGAGTAAGAGGAGAGGCAACCTGCTCACGCTGTTCGTGAGGCAAAGGAACAGGAACGATGTTTTGCTCCATAAGGTCTCCAAAAAGGAACTACGCATACTTACCCTACTCTTTCTCACTTACGTCTACTATACCCTGATGGCGTACTTTTCCATGCTTAAGACTATTAACAATTCTTGATATGTCCCTTATAAAGATACGTTTGGTATAACATGCAAAATACACATTTCTATTGTATACTTTTCTTTGTGTAGTGAAGGCGTTCAGGAGCGTTATGCTATGAAAACGTTATTGTATTATATGAAAGCATATAGAGTGAAGAGGAGAACGGATGTCAGACCAGCACGAGAGGCAACACGAACCATTTTCGGATATTGCCCTCTCTGAGGCCAATGCCATAGACGAACGAGTATCAGAAACTGTTCTTGAACGAACAGAAGTCCAAGGCATTGCTATCGATGATGTCAACGCAAAAGACTTAGATGACGCATTTTGGTTAGAAAAGATGCCACAAGGGGGATATTTGCTTTCCATCAGCATTGTCGATGTTGGTTCATTCGTTACTCCTCACACCACCCCAACCATCGACAGCGAAGCTCGAACGAGGGCGTTTACGCGTTATTCTGCTGAAAAGGTGGTCATGCCTCTTCTGCCTCAAAAGGTCTCACAAGGAAAACTGAGTCTTTTAGAAGACCAACTCAGTCCAACTCTGACCCTTTCCATCCCACTGGACACCAACTTGTCTGTCGGAAAGCCATCCATCCATGTAACCGCTCTCAGAAGCAAGCGATTGACATATGAGGAGGTAGATCACGAAATAGAACACCTTCAAACTGAATTTGCTCAGCTCCTCCGAGATGCATTTCATCTTGCACAAGGGTTATGGCATCAGCGAAGGGCAAAAGGAGCGTTTGCGTTGTACGATCTTTTTAGCGGTTGGGTCACAACCGAAGAAGGTGTCTTGTTCTCTCTTGCACAAGAGAAACGACACAAGGCGCATATTATTGTGCAAGAATTTATGATCCTTGCCAATCAAGTTCTCGCCCTGTTTCTTGCGGAAAGGAATCTCCCTGCTCTCTACAGAAACCACACGGCAAAAGCTCTGGTTCCAGAAAGGTCTGCTCTGCTAACTCTACTTGAGGCGGTGGAAAAGTATCCACAACTAATCACCCCAGAGCATATACAAACAACTGTAAATCTTGTGCTTGAACGTGCCATCTATGCTCCAACCATTGTAGGACACTTTGGTTTGAATCTCCCTGTCTATATTCATGCCACATCGCCACTCCGTCGCTATTCAGATGTTGTCAATCAAAGAATCCTTCTTGCAACTCTTTAAGAAGAGCCTTCTCCTTACACAAAAATGGAGCTTGAGGTAATCGCAGTTCATCTCAATGAGGAAGAAGCAATCATCAAAGAGGCAAAAAAAGTATACTTTTTAGCGGAGTACGACGAATTACTAAGAAACATGGTTGACGATGTAACACAGATACAACAGCTTGATACGAAACAGTTTCACAGTGTTATAAGAATGGCTGCTGGAAGCCATGTTCTTCCCTTGATTGTTGAGCAAGAGATTGCAAGGAGACTCGAAGCTCATCTTCTTAGGGCCAACGACCTCTTTACGCTGGTTTTTCGCTTCCAGAATATCGGAGAGGAGTGGATGCGAGTCAAGATAGCGGTGTTTCATACACTTCAGAAATATCCATCTGATGCTACCCTTCTCTTCATGGGAAAGCAAGAAGGAATATGGGACGTACCACTATATGAGGAAATGACCGAACGGAGCGTCAGCTTTAACCCTTTCCACACAAGAGTGTTGGTACAGGTGAAGGGACAAAGCTATATGTCTTCTTTTCACACCGCACCACAAAAGAAATTGGCAAAGCAATATGCAAGCGTAGAGGTCTTGGCAAGCATTGCAGGAGTGACGTTATCGACTACGGCGTCTGAGCCATAGGATATACTGTTTATGTAAAAACATTCTTGCCCTTTTTACTCAACGCTCTTTGGTTGAAAGGACTCAATAATCTGAGGTATTTGCCCCGTTGCTATCAGGTCAGAAATAGTTTCACCCGTGATGGCACTTAGCGTTACCCCAAATCCTCCATGACCACTAGCGACAATAACATTGTTCCAAGATGGTAAAGGACCTAAAAGAGGACGTCCATTTGTCGTTTTTGGACGTAAGCCAGCCCATATTCTGTGAACTGCACTTTGTTTGAGGCAGGGAACAAGTCGAGTGGCGACATCAAGCAAATGCAGTACTCCTCCAGCAGTCACAGAGGTGTTAAATCCTACCTCTGCTTTTGTTGCTCCTATGATGACTGTTCCATTTGGTTTTGGAGCGATGTAAATGTCTTCATCATAGACTCCTTCGTCAAAGATAATGGAGCGAATAGGCAGTACAGGTTGCTCTAAGGCAATCAGTTCTCCTCGTACTGGACGAACAGGAAGAGGAACATGAAGCCACGTTCCACATGTAGCAGACCAAGCACCAGCCGCAATCACAAGATGATCACAAGAAAACGCACCTTGATTGGTAAGGACTCCTGTAACATGTGAGTCTGCTTCCGCTTGTTGAACTTGTATGACCTCAGTGTGAGAGTAAAGAAGAGCACCCAGGTGAACAGCAGCTTGTGCATATGCTTTTACCAGTCGTGTGGGAGTAACTTGTGCCTCTTCTGCAATACTTACAGCCCCAGGAACCTCAGCGTAGAGGTTGGGTTCTCGTCGAAGTACTTCATCGTGAGAAAGAATCTCTATATGATACCCAGCTTGGCACCAAATATCCGCCCATGCTTGTACAAGGCCAACCTTCTCTTGAGGGAGGATACGTAGAGTGCCACTTTGTTCATACTCGACTTGGACACCACTTGCTTCTTCTAATTCGGGGACCAGTGTTGCTAAACGTTGTATGCCAACAAGTTGAAGTGTTTTGAACGCATCAGCTATCTGTGAAAAAGGTCTAATTGGAGCAAGAAGTCCAGCCGCTGCACTTGATGCTTGTGTCCCGAATTCCTCTTTTTCCAAGACAATAACATCAATGCCATGCTTGCGTAGAAAGTAAGCGATAGAACACCCAATTACCCCGCCTCCAACAATGAGAACATCTGTCGAACGTTTCATAGTTTTCTTTCTAAGAATTTTTGCCTTGTTTTGGACATACGGTTAATCAAGCATTTTAAGCTAGGGAAAGGTTGCCTTCTGGCATTTGCAACTCTTGGGTGAACAATATCCCTACCTATGAAGAGCAATTAGACTCGCAAAACGTCCTGTCTTGCCCTTTTCGGCGCGATGAGAATAGAACTCGTTGGTGTGACAAGCTGTACAGATGCTCGACTCTTCAATGTGGTTTGCGAGAATGTTGCTTTCACTCAATTGCCAACGAAGCGCGGTCCACATATCCAGATGAGTGCTCTCGTCTGGCTGCCGTAGAAAAAAGTGATGTGCTAGTGTGGGGAAAGCTTCGGTGAAAATCCTAATCACGTCCTCACGAACCTGAAAGCAGCATGGTCCAATGCTCGGACTAATTCCAACAAGAATATCAGATGGATTGCTGCCAAAGGTCTCATGCATTATTGCAACCGTCTTCGGCACAATTCTTGCTACAACTCCTTTCCATCCTGCATGAGCTAAGGCGATAATCTGCTGTACTGGATCGAAAAAAGCAACAGCAGCACAGTCAGCAACAGGAAGAAAAAGTGGTCTATGGAACACATTCGTGATCAATCCGTCTGTTTTGGGAAAGGCATAGAAAAGTTCAGAAGGAGATTGCTCCGTTACGATCTCTATATGTGCATCATGGACCAACTGGCCCTGTACAACGGTGTTGGTCTTGGCGTCTATAAGAGCGTAGAAGCGTGAACGATTGGTGATAACACTCTGTTCGATATCACCCACGCGAAATGAAAGGTTGAGTGAGTGGAAATATTCCTCGCTTACACCTCCCAAGCGTGTAGAAGTAATGCATGATACCTGAGAAAATGGCTCAAAAAGTTTGTATGAGTAATAGACAAGATTTTCATATGTCTGATGATGCTCGTGTTTTATCATACAAGTTCGCCTTTCTCCTCGCATAATGATACTACAGACGTAAGTGTACTCCAACAAGTTCTATCAGGTCAAAAGAAAACGATCTCAATCTTGAAGGAGATAGGATCAACCCGTCGAGACAAGTAGCGGGAATGCTTGTTTTCTTCTACCCATCTAAACTATTCTGTTTCGGAACAGTGTAGTTTACTCTCTATGCTTGAGCGAGATGCACGAGTGCTAAATGGGCGATTGGTTCAGCAAGGTTATATCCTCTTTGTATCCGTGCTAACAACCTCTCTATCTTAGGGGACCAGCCATCACTGTTCGCGCGTGTAAATATCCATGCTCCTCCCCATGCAATGCTGAAACGAATCGCTTCAAGTAATATGTCTAACTCATCTTGTACAGGACGACGCCATTGAACATACCCTGAAATGACCGAGGTAATACGTGTCGGTTCTACCTCTGTTGGAATCTCGCCATGCTGATTGTACTGACATCGCAATAATAACGCTCCTAGATCAAGAATAGCTGCTCCTCTGCCTGCACACTCCCAATCAATCAATACAACTTCTTGTTTAGCACTTCGTACCGCATTGGGTGCCCAACAATCTCCATGTATGATTGTTTCGGGAAGCCGAGGAATACTATCCTGTAGCATGTGAAGTGTTCTGTAAATAGTTTCATATAAGTTTTTGTGGGTGATAGGAACTGATGAGGCAACAGTATTTAACATCTCAAGTGCATGTGGAATGCTATAGGTCGTATTCCACCAGGAGGAACCGAGTGACCCGGCTGGATGAAATGAGAGAGTGTGTAGCTGTCCAAGCATGTAGGCAAGGAGAAACATATTTTCTGGTGAGAGTTCATTTGCTAGTCCGTCAATGAATGTAGTGACTACTATGTTCCATTGCTGATATGTACAGATCAATGTATTCGCCTTTGATGGAAGAACACGAGGGGCTGGATAGTTCTGCTGGGCAAGAAAGGTAAGAAGGGTAGCCCTCTGTTGTAGCCAAGCTACAAGCGTTAGGTTACTGCCCCAGCTGTACGTCTGACTATGAATAAAATCATCGTAGTACGCGAATACTACATGAGAATGCGCGGTCCCTTGCACTATGTGATACATGTGATAGACAGTACGTTCATCTTCTAAAGAATGGGTGTTAAGCTCCCGTAATTCGAGAACTGTAAGTTCATAAAGCTCTGTCAGTGCTTTGGTAAAAAATGCTTGTTCGTTCATTCTCTCTTTTTCCTTTTTGACTTGTGATAGTAGACATTGTGTATAACGTTTCTTAAAAGTTCTGTGCTTCTGTCAAGAAGAAACATGCCTCTATGCATCCGAAGGTACGCGTTGAATCACTGAGTACCCAGTACGAAGTTCATCATTATCATTGACTACCCAATCAGCAAGCTCAACCCATGCATGGAAGGCAAAGCGATCAGATATGCCATAACGTTCGCGTCCCATAATCACTTGTGATGGAAAACCTAGTGCCCGTAAATAGGTGCAAAAAGCGACTGAACGTACAAGGCATAGAGCAGTTGGAGCAAGAAGTCTGACGATCATTTGGCATGAGACAAGTTCTCTTCGCGCCAGACGCTGGAGCATTTCGGTATCTAACGATAGAAGCTCAGTCTTTGGAGGGCAAGGGAGAGAGGTGAGAAATTGGCAGATGTTGCTCCACTCTTGCTCGTGGATATGTTGCGCAAGTTTGTAGAGGTGTCCTTGTATGAGAAGGTACGTCACGAGGCGGTAGCAACCGAAGATGAATAGAACACAAATAGTATTCCACAAGGCGTACCCACGCCGACGCTGTGAGAAAGAAGGGAGTGGTTCATTGACTAGTTTTCCAGTAAAGAAGACATCCCAATGTACACTACTCCTTTTCAGGACCCTTTGCTTATGAGGCTGTGATATTACAGGAGGACTGGAAGATACATGATGGCTTGTAGTGTCCTCATCTAACTGGAACGGCGTTGTAATAGAAGGTGGAAGCTCTTCCCGTTGCTCTACGCGAATCAATTGCAAGGCAAGTAATTGTTGAATGACTTGCTGAAGCCCGCCTTCCAACTGTTCGTCACTTGCTTCTATACGTGTATGCACGTAGGCGATGGTTTCGCGCTTAGTAGAACACTCTAGTCCAGCCTGCAAGAGCACTGTTGCAATAGGATCGAATGCAAGGCATGCGCCACTGAGAGAATGTATCATGCGCCCTTCTGTGTTGGTCGTGTCGAAAACGACTCCTTTCATCAATGTGACAAAGCTCAAAATTGTTGTGCCTTTCATCTCTCTTCTAATCTCAGGAGCTTTCGCTAACTATGGTTAGTATAGTGTCGAAGAAATAATTCTGTCATCGCTGTCGCAATCAACACTTTGTAATATGTCCGAATAGAGCGTTCACTGCTAAGAACTTTCTGTAGCTGTAGAGGGTCTATGATGCCTTGCTGAACAACCTGAGATGTAGGACTACTAAGCAATCGTGCGAGATAGGGAGCGAAGGAAATACAATACTCCTGACTGGGAACACTCAGCCACGCTCCTCGGCGATACCTTACTACTGACGGTGGCAAGCAACTTGCGTAGGCCAATCGAAGTACAGGTTTGACGACTTTCATGCCCTGAAAAGGAATGAGTCGATACGCGTTTGGAAGACTGGCCGATAGCTGTTGCACGGCTGCTTGATGATATGGATGAACAACACGAATACCATGAGGCTGCCAGATAGAAGTCTCCAGTGCTAAATCTTGTGGAGAGAAACGTGTTACATCGTAAAGAAGGTGGTCTTGGAAGGATCGCACTGTATGCTGACGGAAAAAAGGAACTTCTTGCGTTGCAGATTGACTATCGGTTGTTGAAGAGAGGCTGCTTTCGTTAATCAGAGAAGAGGATGTTCGTATACTTTTGAGAAGTTCAGGCAGTATCCAGTCAGTAGAAAGAGCACCACTCAGCATTGCGAGTTTTTCTTTTAAAGAGATAGGTGCAGAGAAGATATCATACAGACCATAGGAATACTGAGGACCAAAGGAGATATCTCCGCCTCGCCCTGTAGTTAGAATGGAGATGCCATCTTTCTGCATCTGATCTGCTGCTTGCTCGAACCATCGCATACCAGCATGATTGTAAGGGTGTGGGAAACGCCAGTCTTCCGAGAGGTAATCACTTCCAATGCTCACGTGAATCGGGATAAATGGGATAGATAGAGCTTGGCAAACTGCTTTTGCATAGGCTGACTCGTCGGCAGCCGTGTTTGAAAAGCTGAAATGGTACGCAACCACATCGGCTCCATGCTCTACAAGTGCAGCCGCGACTACCGAAGAATCAATTCCCCCGCTCAATAAGATACCTATCTTACATTGTAATGATGTGAGAGGACGCGTGGCTTCCGATACTGCCTCATGACACAGGACAGAGAGTTCTGGTAGGGCGACACGATGCGGAAGTGCTAAAGGTTTGATTTCGTCAAAAACAGCGTTTTGTACAGATAGCTGGTCAATACGCACTACCGTTCCAGCATGTACACGCTCTATGCCATAAAAGACAAATATATCGTTTCCCATACAACACTGGACAAGAGCATTCGTGTCAATGTTCTGACTCGTGACAAGGTCACGAGGGTTAGTTGACCATTTGACGCTTCCATTGTGATGCGTATAAAAAATGGTGGTATTCGAGGTGCGGCTTTTGAAGAACCACACGGCGTCTAATGTAATGAAACAACCGCAATAGTCGCCAGATGGTAGTGCGTTAAGATGATTGTCTTTGAGGGCGTTCGTGATTTTTTCCACAGTAGCCAACACGTGGGCTGTAACAGGTAACACGAGACCCGCGAGAAACAGGTGTTCATCTGCTTTAAGCTGAGGAAGTGGTGCGAAGATATCTTGTTGTAGTGAGATGCTCTGTGCGGCTTGATTTACCATGTATGGTATTGATGAAGGAGCAGTGTGCGTGTGACAATACGTTTTTACTTGTAACCCCTTCACAGGAAATTGGATGTATCCACAAAAGCCATCGTATGCAAGTGCTCGTTGCACCATCACGACCTTCCTCAAAAAAAGCTCTAGAGCAAATGGATTTTCTCAAGAAGCCAAAAGTGAAATAAAATGGCTTCATTTGTAGTCGGAGTTTTTGTGCCTGAGAGCACGAAAAACATAGATGAGGGAAGAGGCAACATGACTATTTACGGTTGTCACTATAGCTATCGTATTCGCTCGAGTTTCCTCCTTGCCCAGTTTGCACCGTGATGTTACCGATAGAACGAATACACGGAGTGGTGAATGGAATCTTTTGAGACTCACGGTCTGCACCGCTCTTGGACGTTTCTAGTTGTTGAGTAGTGTCCACGCTTTTTCCCTTCGTACTTTGTGCTTACTGCTGCTATTGTATCTAACCGTAATGATAAAGCAGCTAAGCATCTGATGAAAAGTGTCCCAGCACGGTACACATTCTTCGTTGATTCCCCTTGGACAGTTAAGCCCTCTATTCAACGAAATAATGGAAACACCATCGTTTACCGTGTGGGTGCGAGCAGTCATTCAGGATATGCTTCTGTAAGCCTAGCAGACTCTTCGCACGAAAACCATACACTACAGCACGAAATAGGCACAGTGATGTAAGCCGACTTCGCGCTGTACTAGAAACAATTACTATAATTGAGTGGCAAAGGACTAAAAGTTTTTTTAGCATATATTACTGGACTTCAAGGCAATTTGGGCGTACAATTTTAAGTAGGTAGTACATCTGCTTGTCTATGAAGAGTGTAGAAAACGATTGAGGCATAAAGCAATTGGTGTCGAGAAAGGTGTTGTAGACGCTATGGATAACGAGCAAAGAGGTCACTCGCGGACCAACGAAGACTTCGTGGTGAAGGTGTTTCTCTGTGGACCATTGCGTCTCCAGCGTCTTTGCGTAGACAACAACCCAGAATCATGTATCTTCCTACCAAGACATTCCTCCAACAGAGTGGGGAGAGCGACCAGGACCAACCTTCAGCTTGCTCAAACTACTCCTCTGCTGTGAGAACCGCCACGCCTCCAAGACGTTTCTTGCTAGTACGCTCTGACCCGATTATGGCGAGAGAGAAGCACGACACAGTCTCAGTCAAGCAACACGAGTGCTCCGTTCCCTCCTCCGTATAGGTGAAGAGGACTCGAAGAGCGAGGGCAAAATGAAGAGTTTGCTCTACGAGTCGCCAGGAGGGGAAGGGTTCCAACTCGCCGATCAAACGTTGCTCTGGGTAGACATTGATGCCTTTGAAGATGCGATGAAGCAGGCCACTTATGCGGAACGTCACAATCAGAAGGAAGAAGTACGCTTTTGGTGGGAACGAGCATACGCGCTCGGCAGTTCGGGAAGCTTCTTGCCCGATGACCTGTATCGAGAATGGACCAATGCTCGTCGTCTCAGACACGAACTGCTGGTTCCCAGGTGTGCTCGTCGTCTGGCAGAATGTTATGTCGCTGAAGAACGCTATGGGGAGGCGGAAGCGGTCCTTCGCCCCTATTGGGCGACGCATCTCACCGATGAAGATATTCTGATGCTCTTGATGCGGACGCTGCAAGCACAAGGGCTGGAACAAGAAGCCCTTCGCTGTTATGAGCAGAGTGTGCATGGGTTGGACGAGGAACTAGGGGTCAAGCCGCATACGTCTACTACGAACTTAGCGGACCATATTCGGGGGCAGCAACACGAGCGTGATCGCACTCCCACACTACATTTTCCTTCTCTTACACAGCAGAATAAGATGTCTTTTCCCTTTTCACAGGCAGTTACACAGGATATAATGAAAATTGTTCGTGAACTAGAGGGAGCAACTGAATTGAAATCACAAAGTAGTGTTAACCGTCGTGCCGTGATTGCACATCTTTTAGGGTTGCCACCCGCGCTTTTTGCTTCAGATGGTCATGTGGTTGATACTTTGACGGATGCAATGAAGTTTCAAGAAGAAACGCTATCTTCCTTGTATGAAGACATGCTCGTCATGGGATGGGATAGCTTTCGGCGAAGTAAATCCCCACAAATTATTACGAGGATTGATGAGCATGTGAAAAAGCTTACCGCACTTGCTCGTTATGATTCAACAGGGGATACAGAGCACTGGCAATCACTCTTATGCCGTTTCAGCCAACTCTCCACAAGAATTGCACAACATCGTATGAATGAACCCCGCGCATTGAATATGGCAAAACAAGCAATCATGATTGCCATAGACCTTGATGATGCTGAAGCTATTGCTTCTACGTTTTATGGGCGTGGAAGAGTACATATGGAATATAGTAATACCTCTACTGATGTCAAACAAAAGCGGAAACATTTTGATCTTGCAAAAGCAGACATTGATGCTGCATTGGGGCATGTCGAACGAGTACGTATACCACTTGCAGGAAACATTTATTTACTTGCTGCTGAAATTTATGCACTGGTAGCTGGGTAATGATATGCTCCTTCGTACCCAATGTGAAAAGTGGCAAGACAAGGTTGCATTCTTTGTTGACAGCGAAAAGATCGAAGATGATGGAACGTTTCTAAAGCTCAATCCGACAGCCTTGCATCACGAAAGAGCAAAGACCTTACTTCGGTTTGGTCGGATCGAGGATGCACGTCGTGAACTCAACACAGCTTGGAAAACGCTCCAACCAAATCTTTTTACGTGGCACATGAATATGCATCTTACACAAGCGAGTCTATTTCTTGCTGAACACGATATTGAAGAAAGTGTACAATCAAGTCTCAAAGCATACACCCTAGCAAAGACAATCCATTCACACAAGGGAGAGGTAGAGGTACGGTATCTGCTTGAGCAACTCCAGCAACTTGATACATCACATTCCTCTGTCCGAAATCTCACAATGACCATAGAGGCGACTCATGAGCAATGAACAGAAAAACGTACTGGCAGATTTACGATATCCTCCTGAGTCTATAGATACCAGTGAGGGCAAATGGTCTCAATGGAGTTCCTTGCCGATGATTGAGATGAGCGCATTAGATACATATCACTTTGTGAAAGCAATGATGCCACATCCAAGACAGAAGATACTAGAAATTGGTAGTGGGAATGGCTATTTATCACTTGAACTTGCTAGAGATGGTCATGAGGTTATCGGCCTTGACACCTCGCAAGAGATCATTGAGGTTGCAGAAAGAACAAAAACTGCTCATTCTCCCACTTCTGAGTTTGGAAAATTGACCTACTATTGTGCAGATATTGGAACATGGCAAGCAGAAGAAGGCAGTTTTGATGTCGTCATCATTAACCGAACGCTTCATCACTTGCATCAACTACAACCGCTATTAGCAAAGGTGCAACGTCTTTTAGCAAGCGAAGGACGGATCATTTGCCAAGACTACGCATATGATCGCTTGAATGAGCAAACAGCGAGTTGGATGTATTCAATGCAAAGAGTCTTGTTTTTGAGCGGTCTTTCTGACGAAGACCCAGCAACAACGGCTAATGATGCTCAATCTATTGAAGCTCTAAGAGAGGCGTGGTTCAAAAAATCGGAGCATCGCCTTAATCGTTACGAAGATATATTTCAGGCGTTCCAGACAAACTTCCACGAACAGTTTTCTTCCTGGGTACCATATCTTTTTGTCTATATTGGAAATGAAATTCGTCACACTACGCCTGAGAAAGAGCGTGCGTTGCTTACCTTTCTTAGAAACATGGAGCACCACTTGACCAAGGAAGGGACTATACAAGCTGTTGGCTTCCGTTATGTGGGAGGTGTCAATGCGACACATTGATGTAGAACATTTCCGTTGATAAAAGTGCTTTTATTGGTGTTGTATGGTTCAAAAGAACAAAAACCTAGAAGGAGGAGTATATCTTCGCCAAACAGTGTAAAGGGCGCAACTTTTCATGAAAAGCACGATATTAACATTGGGAAGAACGTTTTCTGTGACATTTGAACACGGAAGAGATTTTTTCTCTGAACTCAACGAGTTTTGTGCAGTGAACGATGTCAAACAAGGATACATTCCTTTTTTTATTGCTGGTATGAGCGAAGTGGAACTTGTAGGAACGTGTGAGAAAATTGAAGATAAAAATGCGCCGCTCTGGTCAAAGGTCTATCTGGAGAATGTGGAAGCTGTTGGAGCAGGCACATTGGCCTTTGATGAAGAGACAGGATACATTTCTCCTCACATTCATGTCTCTATTGGTCAAAAAACAGACTCTGCCGTCTCTCGCATGAGCCACCTCCTCAACGCCAAAGTCTTATTTTTAACCGAAATGGTTGTTGTCGAAGTCCTCAAGCCACATTTTCGACGAATTAAGAATCCAGCTTTGTACAATGTCGGCTTACTCTCTTTTTTAGAGGATAGCGAAATTTCCTAGTTCGCCGTTTAATATAAGAACTAGCTCAGTATTGGGAGGAAACTCACATCTCTACTTGTTGTACGTCCTGCTATTAGTGCCTATTGGCTCTACAAACCATGTTATCCAAGCTATAAATGTCGGGAAAGCACATACATGTATATGTGCGCTTTCCCAATTTCTGTTTATTCCAGTAGAGAGCGGCTCTACAAGATGTTTTACCTATATCTGTTCCTCAGAGGCCAGCAGCATTTTTACTGGTGTTCCAGCTCTTGCCAACGGTAACAAGTCACGATGTGATCGTTCACCATCCCAACGGCCTGCATAAAAGCATAGCAAATGGTCGAACCGACAAAGGTAAAACCGTGCTGCTTGAGTTCCTTACTCATCGTGTCCGATTGCGTAGTACGTGCAGGGACTTCCTGCATCGTTTGCCAAGTGTTCTGCAGGGGATGTCCATCTACAAATCGCCAGAGAAAGGCGTCGAAACTGCCATACTGGGATTGGACCTCAAGAAACGAACGTGCGTTCTGAATGGTGGCCTTGATTTTGAGCTTGTTTCGCACGATCTCAGGGTTTGCCAGTAGCTCCTGAACTTTCCGGTCATCATAGTGAGCGATTGTGTTCGCATCAAAGCCATCAAACGCTTCAAAATATCCATCGCGCTTTTTGAGGATGAGCGACCAACTCAAACCCGCCTGAGCCCCTTCGAGGATCAGCATCTCAAAGAGCTTGCGGTCATCATGAACAGGCACTCCCCATTCACTATCATGGTAATCGGTATATTGTTGGCTGGTTAAAGCCCAAGCACATCTTTGTAACATGATGTCATCACTCCTTCTATCTCCTCGTTTCTACTGCAAACCCTAAACGGCTCCACTAGATTGTCTCGTTTACTCTACTCCAAACCCTAGCTCGCTCTACTGCAACGTCACAGGTGACAATATTAACGAAAATGGTCATATTTCTTACATCTATCATATCCTCTTGTGCATAAGCTATGTTATACTCACCATCAAAAGAAGACATTTGGCATAATATACTCTCTCCTCGCATATTCATGAGATAATTTACACTGTGTGAGGAGTTGTAAAAGTTGTGTTCTGCTCTCTATGTTCTATAAAATATGATGCTAAAGAGGTTTGTAATGCGTACTGTCGTTTCATCTTCTGTAAGAACAGGAACATTTAACGCAAACTTTACACGGTCACTTCACTATTTTTGTACTGAAGCTACACAAAAGCTCACCTATCCAGGGTATTTTGACTCTCGAGCAAATTGGTATCGTCTTATCTCAGTAGATAATAAAGCTGTAACCATTATGGTATCTCCAGAAGGATGTATCCAGTGGGCATGTGAAGAAGCTATTGAGGATGTCAGAGTGCAGGATGTTGTCAACCATCTCCTTATTTCGATGCTACTGCCAAAGGATGTCGAGAGGCAGCTTCCTCGTGAGTTAGAGGAACGCTTTCGCCCTCTCTCACCCCTTGTTCATATTCGTAGCCTCTCTCTTGGTGAAGCGGTCATAAAGGCGATTATTCGTCAGGTGATAACAGCGGGTCATGCAAAGAAGCTGACTGATTCATTCATTAGGCACTATGGCACAAGACAGGTGCATGATGGCAGAGAATACTATGACTTTCCAACATTGGAAGCACTCACAAAAATTCCTCTTGAAGACTTACAAGCAGAGGGACTGGGGTTCAAGGCAAAAGTTGTTCGCTGGGCGGCTTGCAGCATGCTAGAAAACGATATGGAGGCAAAGATCGCTACAAGGACTCCAGAGGAAATACTCGATATGTTGACCTCAATAAAAGGCATCGGTAGGTGGACAGCACATGTTGCGATCTGTGATGTGCTTGCTGACTGGTCTCTCTATCCTTTTGAGGATTTAGCGGTCAGAACGTGGGCACGGAAGCTTTGGAGTGAGGTGCAGTGGCCTCAAGACGAACATGCGTTTGCAGCACTCTGGCAACAAATGCACGGAGAGCATACTGGCATTGTGACGTTTTACCTGCTTTCTTGTGCAGCAATTCCGGCAATTGTACAAACACCACAACAGGACATGCAGAAAGAAATTTTCTAGCACTCTCTATTTCGTATAAAAGCGACATGTTACGTACTTGAATAGTACTTGTTCTCCTGGATAGGCTTGTACATACTTGGCTATGGGTAAGACAGTGCTATAATCAGGCCGAGGAACATATTTCCTGAATATGCACGTTACATGAGCATCTCTTAGGAAAGTAGACAGACGTATACACCCAATGGATATCGAAAAGGAAGTAGTTGCCATGAACGAAACAGTACAACCGCATTCGCTCACCGATGCTCCTGTTTTCAAAATCTCTCTGTGTGGACCCCTTCACCTCCTCTATAAAGAGCGGATTGATGGTGATGCACCTTCCATATACCGCGATATTTCTGCAACCGAGTTGGGCGAACGTCCAGGCACCACCCTCAATTTGCTCAAGTTGCTCCTATGCTGTGAGAACCGTCATGCGACCAAGACCTTTCTTGCAGATGCTCTGTGGCCTGAGTCGGGTGAGCGAGAAGGACGTCACAGTCTCAGTCAAGCCACGCGCACGCTTCGCCTTCTGTTACGGGTTAACACCGAGGAACCAAAGGGGAAGAGCAAGAGTCTCTTGTTCGAGTCGCTAGGAGGAGAAGGGTTCCAGCTTGCCGACCAGTCGCTCTTATGGGTCGATGTTGATGCCTTTGAAGACGCGATGAAGCAAGCCACCCGCGCGGAACGCCAGAAACAGCAGGAAGAAGCGGTCATGTGGTTGGAACGAGCGTATGACCTGGGCAAAGCTGGTACCTTCTTGCCTGATGATATTTACAGAGAGTGGACCAATACACGTCGTCTCAGCCACGAGCTCCTTTTTCCCAGATGCATTCGTCGGCTAGCAGAATACTACATCGCCGAGGAACGGTATGGCGAGGCCGAAGAGGTCCTTCGTCACTATTGGCTCACGCATTTGACCGATGAAGAGATGCTCATGCTCCTCATGCAGACGTTGCAAGTACAAGGACTAGAGAAGGAAGCACTCAAATGCTATGAGCAGAGTGTAAGCGCATTAGATGAGGAACTAGGAGTCAAGCCTCAGCCGTCTACTACTGCTTTAGCAAATTTTATTCAAGAACAACAAAGAACACACAAACTCATTTCTTTTCCACATGTTTCTACAGTAATGAAAAAGGAAGAAGTACAGGTAGAAACGAATATACCAGTTAAAGCATTATCTGATAATGCTTATGACCATGATCAATTATTTAATGTTGAAGAGACCACGCCTGAGACGTTAGAGAGTTTTAGAACTTTGCTAGCTACGTGCCAACACCTTAGTGAAGGGAATAAACTCAAGGTTGCAGAGCGCATACTCTGGTCCTATCTTCCATATGTTGCGTCTCTCGCAAAACTTTCGTTAAGTGACCAGAGAACATCGGCAAATATTGCTTCACAAGGCTACTTGCTTGCAGCTTCTCTCGCCGGACACCGAAACGATCTTCACGCGAGACAGCAATTAAGCGAACAATCCTTACTGTACGGGAAACTAGCAAGCGACCGTAACTTACAAATTGCGGCGATACGAAAGCTAGCAATCACCTATGATTATTTGGGACGCCCAGACAAGATACTCCAAATCTATCAGCAAACTTTTCCATACTTAGAAGAAGTTTCTTCACTCTTACGTGCATGTCTCTATGCAGATATATCGGCTGCCTACGCTCAGTTGAATCAGCAGCAGGAAGCTCTCCGCTTCTTAGGACTAGCGTATGAGCATTTCCCTGAAAAGTATAATAACGAACCAAGTTTCCTTCATACCATTTGTAGATATTCTACACTCATCATTTGCGATGGACTGCATCACCTTCACTTTGGTCAACCGCATGAGGCAGCGAAAATCTTTGCTCGTATTGATGGGCTACAGCCAAAGGTAGCAATGCCAGAACGAGTTCGTATTGGTTTACTCAATTGCCAAGTAGAGGTTTTTACTGAGTTAAAGAATATGGAACAAGCTACTCACTACCTCGAAGCTGCTAGCAAGGCATCTATCGCTATTGGAAGCGAAAGACGCTTTCAAGAGTCTTTCACAGTCTTTCAGCAATTGCAAAAGACATGGAAAGATGAGCCGATGATCCGAAATTTAGAGAGCCTCTTTATTCGCTAGGGCTTGCTGTACCATGCGTATTGACTGCTCTACCACTCTCCTGTGTTCAGGAAGTAAGGAAGGCTGGAATACATGAAAATAGTTCGTTCTATCTAGGCTCAGAAAACTTCTATTTTTTTGTCGCGACAAGGAGTTTAGTAGACCACTCTATAATCGTAAGATGTATGTCTGATCGTTGCTCAAGAGCAGCAATTGTCTGATCCACTCTCGTCGCATGCGCCATCTCCTCTTGTGTCATTGGAGGGAGGTAGTGCAGATGGTCAATGACGTAGATCCCTCCTGGTTTGAGCAGTCGAAGTGTTTCGTCAAGGAGAAAATACTTCCCTGCCGACGTGTCGGCAAAGATGAAGTCGAAAGAGTTCGTCGAATGAGATAGGATGTATGTTTCCGCATCTGCTATGAGAAAAGTAATTCTTTGATCGTCTCCCAGCGTTTGTATGGCTATTTCGGCAAGTTTCTTACGCTTTTCTACTGTGATCAATCGAGTCGTTGATGGCATACCATCGGCGATCCATGACGTTGCAATGCCTGTTCCTGCCCCTAGCTCTAACAGCATGCCTTGTGGTTTAGAAGCGACGAGTGTCCTTAAAAGTATTCCTGTTAATGAATCACATTTAGCATCAGTGAATGAAGGAACCTCTTTTTGTGTTCTTTCAAGAATTTTATGTAACGAAGTAGGAAAACAAAGGACACTTTTATCTTGCATAGCTGTTGTTCTTGCTTTCATGTTCATCAAGAAAAATAACTCGTCAAAGATTTGTTCGTGCTATTGATAATTCTACTCACCATTATATGCATATCTTGTTATGTGTGAAGACAGTACCAAGCAACTAGTACTGATCAGGTTGGCTCTAAGTAGTTCTAATAGGTGGTGGAGTGACCCTTGCTCATAGGATGCCTGATATCGGTGGACAAGGCTTGATACATCGTTTTGGTGTACGGAAGCCTCGTCTTAGCAGCTTGATAGAGAGGTGTGGACGTGAAAAGATTATTTGGTATGACGAAAATACTGGAAATGAGTAGTTGTACCCTGTTCGCTTCCTACCCTACCCACGTCCTATGGTAAGCATATCTTGACCTACCTGTCCCCTACCCACATCCTACCCGTACCCAAAAGCTATAGTGTTTCTATCAGAACGTGCATGACAGCTTGTACAGGGTACAGGTTTCTTGTTGACACAGAAAGATATGTCTTCTAAGGATCAACAAAGTGCCGTCTGTAAAAATAACTGCCTCCTGTGCAATTACAGGAGGCAAAGATAAAACTGCTTGTTAAATGTGACGTTTTCTTACAAACACCTAGAGAGATAAGAAGTACGATGAAGGAAGCTGAACTCACTCCTGCCAAACGAAAGCGATTGCTCAAGTCCTTTGGTTCCTGCCCAGCAGGATATACAACGAAAGAGCTTGAACAGGTACTTGATGTGCTCTATGGAATGTACAGCCATGTTTATACTCTCTCCGAAATACGCCAAATCATCGTGAGCGATCCCTTTGATCGTTCCGAAAGCCCACGTCAGATCAAACTCGTTGATCTTACAGATTGGTTAGAGGCTGTTGTGGCTTGACCAAGCGAGGTAGTTCTACAAATAGCATCAAATAAGAGTTTGTTGAGTTCTATCGAAAGAAGAGCTAATAACAACTTCATCCCGGTATTCACTTTAAGGAACCTCAACATATCCCAAAGCTACCCGAACTTAAAAACCACGGCTCGGATGAGTATCGTTTTGCCTTCGAGCAAAACGAAATTCACCGTTTGTAGGAAGAAAGAGAACTGTGGAAGCAACTACTCATACACAATCTCATACTGAGAACACAGTATCAAATCACTCTGTGGATATTCCGCAGAATGTATTGGGGAGTGCAGCCCCACCGCTTTATGATGGATTCCGCGCACTCTTTGCAGAAACACTTACTGTCTCACTTGATAAGGAAGGTATACATACGCGGGCCGTTAGTGAACGTATTAGAAATTGTGCTGCTAGAATGCTGTGCTTTATTAACTTTTGTCTTAAAGCGAATAGTAAGCCGGAGGAAGGGCTAAAATACTCTCGCCCTGAGTTTCAAGACCTTTTTCGCAATGAGTATAGCTTAGACATCATTGAGGTTGCCCAAGTTCTCATTATTTCGTTAGGCTTTGTGTCCCCTCCTTGTCAAGATGGCACAACAGAGCGTGCTTTTAGCTGGAAGATCAACGGAATGAGACTAAGAGAAGCTTTCGATTCTGTTGCAGCGACACAAGCATACAAGCGAGTAAAAAAACGCAAGCAGCGTAGTAACCGTTCACATGTAACTCTTGTTTCTACCACTGGAAATAATACATCGACAGATGCTTTACAAAAGAAAGGTGAAAACACCTCTCAGATAGATGAACTTTCTCATGACCAGAAGTCCCTTCATGGAAAGAGCGATATCGACGTTTCGACACAAGGACATCAGGTTGAGGAAGCGAAGACATCTTTTTATGCAAGCAGCGATATAACGGCATGTAATACGAAGATTACTCAGGGAGATGTAGATGCTTCTGTAGATACCCTCCACCCTCCCTCTAAAAAAGAATATGATGGACTGGAAGAGAACATATCGCCATTAGAGGTGAAAGAAGATGCTCAAAAGTATGACGTGTCATTTCAGCCTATGCAACCAGAAGCAGTTGTCACTGCTTTCTCAGAAGCTCCTAAATCGCCTGAAACAGTCCTTGCATTCTTCGATCAATTGCGAGGATACAGTCTAACAGATGGTTCCTTAAAATTAGCTCAAGAGAAAGCCTATGAGCTTTGCTATGGAAATGAAGAGATTCAACGGCCTGGGTATAGCTTTCTGGCGATTATGCTTACAGCAGTCTATCTTCTCAAACATGATCCAAAGTGGCAGGAAAACTTCGAGAAATATTGCGGAAGGACGGGTATCCCAGAGGTTTGGTCCGTCAACAAGTGGATTGGGGCAAAATGGCCCCTTGCAAAGCGTCGATGTCTTAACATCGGTGAATATATCGAACTTGATGATGGAACCCTTCTCTCACAGGCACAGTATCAGGTCCTCATGAAGCGTGAGCGAGAAGAATGGCGGACTGAACAGGAACGTTGGAGAGATAGCACACTACAGAGTCAAGAGTCCAGCGTGGAACCTGATGAAAGCGATGTGGTAGTGATAACAACTAGTAGTGAGACGGAGATGCTTGTTCCTGCTCTAGCATCGTCAGAGCAGGAACTGGAGGTAGTAGATGGGGGTAAGCCAATTGGCTGGACGAGTGCAACTATCGCTGGCTGGCATGCGAAACGGCTTTCATGGTCGCTCCCACCCTATTTTGTAGTAGAGGTGCAACCAATAGATGAGCAAGTTCACTTTGGGATCGTAATAAAAAATGCTTGCCTTGAAGATGATACAGAGATCACTCTCCTCTGCAACAAAGAAGTATGTACCTTCTTGGAAGTGATACGAGAGGAGCGAACTCGTGAAGGACAGGAAAGTGGCTGGATTGAGGTGGCAATTGCTTACTGGTGGACTGATACACTCCTAAAAAAACTTCCTTCTGACTGTCTAGTGGAGGTGTGCCTGAATGGTGACCGTTATGTTATCGAAATAGACCGCTTGCCTCAGAATAAAGGATGTATTACACTTGCCAATAATTCACAGGTAGAAGCATTTCTTCTTGCACTAGCTTCTGATAAAACTGAACAGAAAACGAGGAGAGGAGGTTTAGGGCGTCGAAAGAGATAGCAACTCTCTAAATTCTTATAGCTGTTGGGATATAAAGCAGGAACATTTAAATAACTGTCGTTGAACGGCTCTTTGATGGGTGTCTCACTTGGAGGCTGTGGAAGAAGAGATAGGTACTTCAGGAGAGAAAGAACTACGAGGCTTATTAATCGATTGCATATCGTAGAGGAGAGTTTGCTATTGCTCGTCTGTAGTTATAGCATGTCTGGCTACAACATAGTGGTTCAAATGAAAAATAGATCGAGGCCACTATACATTCTTAAAAGCTGGAATTGTCGGAATCCTTCTGAATTCACATCTTTTAGCTAAAATTCAATATATGTTGTTTACATTGATATATGTCTATGCTACAATGAATGCAGACATTTTTACTTCATACGATTTGTTCCACCTGTCCCCCAAACAGATGTTGAGCAATCCGTAACGCAAGTAGGCATCACTTTCTTTATGTGGTGCCTGCTTTTTTTGTTTAGCACCTCGACCAAACAGAAGAATACCTGACTCTTGGACAGAAGTCAAACAGTTTTTCATCAGGGAAAAATAGTGAGTTTAAATAAATGATGATGTGAGAAACACAGGTCGCGATGCGGTTTATATCTAGTAAGGGCATAGAGGAGTGAGCAGCTTCGCCAATCATGGGACGATGGCTCCGCAAGATTCAGCGTACCTTGACTTCAAAGCCACTCTTTGCTCCCACAAGCAGGGGTCTGTTTGTGTTTGCTGGTAGGCCAGAGGTATACCCAGAAGGTAGACTTCTGAACTACTAACTACATAGAGAAACGAGTCAAGAACTTGAATAGTGGCATCTTTCAAGTGAAAGTTAGAATGAAAAAGCCAAAAAAGTTCCTTTTTCGTTCCAAAGGCAATTCTTCTTGTTCGGTTCGTCGGTCCCCAGCTTGCCTCTATTGTTGAGCATAAGTAGGAGAAATGTATGAGTGCTAACAAAATCCGTCCATCTCATGGACGCAAAGCACAGGTCCAGAGGCAAGGGAAACTGGAGCGCATTATCAAGTTAGTCTTTCGTATGCCGCCCTTCGTAAAGCGACTGCTAGAGTATGCTGTGATAATACTGCTTACCAACCACACGGCGATCACTGACTTGATCAACCTGATTAAAGCCATTCGCTCATGAAAGCAAAAGGATAGGCACACCATCAACGTTGATGATGCGCCTGCCCGCCTTACTCAACACTTTAAAACAGAAGCACACGTTCATTATTGAGTGAAACGTGTGCTTCCAATAATAATTGTTTTCCCTGACCGTCTACTGCTGAACACCTCCGACATATTGGGGTGTATCAAGGACAGCACTATAGGTCTGCCCATCGAATGTTGCCTCAGCAGACACACGCCCTGTGCGACTCCACTTCATCGGAGACCAAGCATCACTACCGTGAATAGAGCCACTTGACTCCTCAGAATTGAAGTACTCAAAATGTGTTCCGTCTATTGTGTCGCCAATTCCGCTATGCTCAATTACTTTGACAGTAATGGTAGCTTGTCCCTGGAAGGAGGTTGCATGAGCGAAGTATGTCTGACATGTCGGACTCCAATAAAGGTCAACCTCTGCTGTAGGATTGTTATTGGCATCTTTGAGAACCTGTGGGAAAAACTTCGTTTGACCGTCGATACAAGCACCACTCCCTAATCCTGGTTTTGCGTGTACTGTAACAGGGTACTGACCATCACAGTTCGAGCCATTCGAGTTTGCCGCACATGCTCGTGTGTCAAATGCGTTTTGCATTGACACGCTAAGAGCAGAAAGTGCCTGTACTGATGTACCTCGAAACAGAAATGCGCTACCTAGACAGAAAAGCAAGAATAGCACTGATGCGAGAATAAAGAGTTGTTTCATGTGTTCTTGAAACCTTTCATTAGAGTCATAGACAAGCATAAGGTGTACGAATTTTTACAATTCTTTTTCCATCTGTAAGAGGCTTGAAAACAGAACCATCTGTCATCTGTAGTACATGATTATGCGAGTTTAATTGGCCTTTTCATCATGGCCTACTAAGCAGGTATGTCCTCTTACGCACTTGGATAAAAACACTATAGCTTGCAAGCACTGGTAGAGCGTGGGTAGGTGGGTGGGTAGGCTAATGGATAACGTGGGTAGGTAGGGAGGTAGGACATGGGTAGGTTAAGGGGTAACGCGGGTAGGTAGGAAAGTATATAGGTTTGCTTATTTAATTGAGATGACTGTATACACACGATGAAAAGAAAAAATGGCAAGAGCAACTTGAATTGTCGTTACTCTTGCCAAAAAAGTCTAAAGCTTAGACCTATTTTGAATCGATGGTTTCCGATTTCTGAGCCGAAAAGCGATAGGCACTTGTTTGCTTTTTTGCATCTGTGACATCATTTTCTGTCTCTCGATCTGGCTTCCAATGACCCTCGCTCTGTGAACTCATCTTTTCCTTGAATGCGGCATATCTTTGATCAATCATGTCAGTTTTACCGAGTTTCCCAAGTTCTACTACGCAACGCCGTATGGCTCGCTCAGCTGCACTGACACGTGCCCCATCCCGATTCGCTTTATAGCTAAATTTCAGCTTATTGTCCACACGGCTGTTGATGGCGTACATCGCGTAATCGTTGAAGAGTTGTGCTGCCCTTCCGATATGATGTCTTCTCTGCTCCTCGTTTTGTTCTGCTGATAAATTACCTGCAAAGAAATTTTTTCCTAGAGCACTTTCGTGAAGAGCGATCAACCACAGTGCATCAAGATAATAGTCTCGGTACAGTGTATACGGCTCACGCACCCACACGCCAAATTCATCAGGGAATGTTTCTATAAGTTCCTGCAAGAAGTCTCCTGGGTAAGCCTCGATGAGTTGTTCACAAGCTTGTAATACTTCGACAGGAATGGTGCCATCAAGTTTCTCGTCAAGCAAGCCTTCTTTTCGTGCTTGTCTTATGATAGTATGATACTGTTCTATTGCTTCAAGGTCGGTGACGCGACACGAAGGGTGAAGTCGATAGAAACCAGACTCGGTACTGAAAAAGTCAACGGCTTTCTCTGAAAGTACCTCTTGTCCAGCATCCCGATTGAGGTCTGCTACAGCTTTTCTCAGATCATCTCGGAGGAATTTCTTTGCCGCGTCAAATGCTTCACTCAGTTGCTCCGTGTTCATATCCCGCCGCCGTCCACGACCCAGAACATACGTCAGTAGCTTGTCGCGATCAACAAGCTCGCCTTTTCGCCAGGCGACATACGCGAGTAAAATGAGACGAATAGCATTTTCGCCACGTCGAAGTCTCACCTCTTTTACAATACCATCTGTTCCATGAAGCTGAACACGTACTCTCCTAAGAAGCGAGATGCTTACAAGAGGAGTGGATGTTTGAGCCATGACCGGAGTTTGTACGGTTGGAATAGTACGCATTTGCGGTGAAGGTACAATTTTTGTTTTCTCACCGATTAATTCGCCGCTCCCTTCTGTCATATCTTCGTTTGAGAGCCACGACAGATCAGGGGTAGGTGGAATTGGGGTAATTGGTAAGACAAGTGAGTTGTACTGCTTTGCTTGAGAAGAGTCCTCTAGCTGAAACAAAGGTGGAACCGCAATCGGTTTCTGGGTATATGTCTGTTCTTGTATCATACTTTCACCTTTGTAGAGTGAGTATGATACATCACTATTCGATGACTCTTTAGACCGAGAGGGCTGTATGTCCCACTCACTCTGATGTGCTCTTTTTAAGAACCGAGAGTCTCCCCATTTCCATAGGATAACCCATACCCATCCGCCGAAGATGAGCAGGCAGAGAATGGGAGAAAAAACCTTGACCAATATTGACGCACGTATGATGGACGAGAACTGGAAAAATTGTGGGAGTAGTCCCCAGTTAGGGAGAGACAGAAGAAACAATGCAAGAATACCTGTTGCGACCCCGACAGCGACAGCAATGATCAGACGCATTCGGGCATACGGGGATGACGTATACTCATCAGCAAACATAAAATCTTCCTCTTCCAAGAGATATGACGATAGATGAATGGTAGTTTGCTCTCGTAGATTTCACCTTGCCAATCTACCAACCACGCTTGGGCAATGTTATTCCCTTGTGTCTGGATGACACAGAGAAGATACCACTGCACCTTTTGACTCTGCTATTACATGAAAAAGCAGGAAAAAGTCTACAAGATAGAATTATACAACAAAGACAAACAATAAATGAAGATATGCGTAAAAAATGACGATACCATAAACGCTGCTGAAGCTGTTCCTTTCCATTCCTCTTTGTTTACATCCTTTGTCGGTGCGTGTGCTCTCACAATGACTTCTTGCCTGCCTCTTACATCCCATACTACTTCCACTAGGAACAACTCGTAAAAAATGGTTGAAACGTGCTGACATGTTTTACCCACTGTTGTGAGAAAGAAAAACTATGAAGAATCCAAATTTTCGAGTAGAATAGGCATTTTTCTCCCTATAACTAGCCGCTCTTTCAGACCAACAAGATTATCTTGCTGGCGTCGAATTGCTGCCTGAACGAGGACGCGAGTTAAGTCTTGAAATGAGGCTGCCGCGATCCAGCTTTCAGTTTGCAAGACCGCTTTTGTAAGACCTAAGAGTACCGGGCGAGCATGAGCTGGCCTTCCTCCTTGTGCAACGATGAAGGTAACGCATTGCATGTAAGTATAGCGGTCGAGAATCGTACCTACTAGAAGTTCTGTATCTCCAGCATCTACTACCATGACATAGCGTAGCAGTTGCCTGACAATAGTCTCCAGATGCTTATCATGGATGTAGACGCCTGTTGAGCGGTATACTCTTTGAACTTCATTGATCAAGTAGCGTTGTATCGCTTCTTCTCCCTGAAGGTTAAGTATCTCCTGGGGGTTAATTGGCCCTTCGATAAGCGGTGTTCCTACTTCTACTACTTGGCCTTCACGAACGATTATCGTTCGGCCAGGAAGAATGTTGTAAGTGTGCTCTTCGTCTCCCTTAGCTTGGACGAATACTTGGCTTTCTTGTGAAAGATGATATTCGTCTAATTGTGAGGTGGATGCAACGATATGAATACTTTGCTTGCCAGTGTGTATATCCTTTTTAATTGTCCTGACAACTCCACTTATGTCAGCAAGCATGGCAGAACGCTTTGGGGTACGTGCTTCAAAAAGTTCATTGACGCGCGGTAGCCCCTGTGTAATGTCACCTACTGCATTTGCGATGCCACCGCTATGAAATGTTCGCATGGTCAATTGCGTTCCAGGCTCTCCAATTGACTGTCCAGCAATGACGCCGACAGCAGCACCGAGACGAACAAGTGTATTTGTTGCTAAATCTATACCATAGCAGTGCTGACATACACCGTGTGCAGCTAGGCAAAAAAGAGGTGAACGAACGCGAACGCACTCGATACCTTGCTTCTGGAGGAGATCAGCTTTTTCCCAATCCAAAATGGTCCCTGCTTTCAGATCACCGATAGACTCTGCCAATATCCGTCCTGCAATTTGAGTACGCATATTCGGTAGACCAAGTCGTTGGCTCTCATTGTTGGTGATGAGTAGACCGTCTGATGTGCCACAGTCTTTCTGAGTGATCCATACCTCCATGCCGACCTCTACTAAGCGGCGCGTAAGGTATCCTGACATAGCTGTATTGAGCGACCTATCACCAAAACCTTTGCGTGCTCCCGACGCTGCAATGAATTCCTCCCATACAAGCTGCCCTAGAAAGTAGTTAGAGAGTACGGGAATTGGAATGATTTGTCCCGAAGGATTTGCCATAAGACCACGTATTCCACTCAACTGACGGATTTGCTGAAACTTGGCCTTGGTCGCTCCAGATTTTATAATAGTCATGAGGGTGCCATATGGATCGAGTACATCTTTGAGCTTTCCACTGATCAAGTCTGTGATTTCCGTCCAAATTTCGATGACTCGCCGATACCATTCTTCATAGGTGATCTCGCCACCACGATATCCACTATCTACCTCTTGCACACGTAGCCTTCCTTGAGCAATGTACTTCTCGCGTTCAGGAGGTATTTTGATATCACTAAGAGCAAAGCTGATACCGCTCTTTGTTGCATACTGATAGCCAACCTGTTTGATTTCGTCAACCATACGAACCGTTGCCTCTTCTCCGCATGTGGCAAGGCTTTCGGTGACGAGAGCTTTCAGTGCATCCTTGGTCATGGGATAATTCCGATAACGTAGCTGGTCGGGCAAAACTTCGTTGAAGATGACTCGCCCCATCGTCGTTTGAATTCGTCCACGCTCAGGTGTGTGCGCCTGAACTGGGGGAGCAGAGTTAAATATCTGTGTGTCTGCAATCCGCACCGTGATGTATGTATGCAAATCGATGTGACCAGCATCGTAAGCAAGACGTGCCTCATCGATATTTGCAAAAATCCGCCCGGTTTGCTTGTTGCTTGGTCGGTCCTCAGTTAAGTAGAAGCAGCCAAGTACAATCTCTTGACTTGGATAGACTGATGGATCGCCAGATGCCGCGTTTCGTAAGTTTTGTGTTGAAAGAAGAAGCCGATATGCTTCGTCTTGAGCTACTTCCGTGAGTGGAACATGGACCGCCATCTGGTCACCATCAAAGTCGGCATTAAAGGAGGAACACACAAGCGGGTGGAGTTGAATTGCGCTTCCCTCTACAAGGCGGGGCTGAAATGCTTGAATACTAAGCCGATGTAGGGTCGGAGCACGGTTCAGCAACACCACCCGTTCAAACAGAACCTCAGCTAAGATATCCCAGATGAGAGGATCACGACGCTCTACCATGCGTTTCGCATGGCGAGGTGTCTGAGCATAATTCCGTTCAACGAGTTTATGAATGATGAAAGGCTTGAACAATTCACAAGCCATTCCTTTGGGAAGACCACATTCATGAAGCAAGAGATCACGTCCAACGACAATGACAGAACGACCTGAATAGTCAACACGCTTTCCCAGGAGGTTGCGCCGAAACAAACCTTCTTTGCCTTGTAAATGGTCGGTCAAACTCTTGAGTGGTTGACGTTGAGAACCGAGCACTGGTCTTTTCTTGTGGGCATTGTCGAAAAGAGCATCGCAAGCATCTTGAAGGAGTCGTCGCTCGTTGTTCAAGACGATTTCGGGAGCCTGACGCTCCATAAAACGCTTCAATCTGTTATTGCGGTGAATAACTCGCTCATAAAGCGCGTTAATATCCGAAGAGACGTAGCGTCCACCATCAAGTGGTACTAAAGGCCGGAGTTCAGGCGGAAGAATAGGAAGCACTGAAAATACCATCCATGTAGGATGAAGTTTGGAAGAGCGGAATGCCTCCACCGTATGTAGGCGTTTGATGGCTCTTTTCTGCCCCGCGTCTCCTGCTTTAATCTCGTCGAGGAGTTGTCTCGAAAGGATATCAAGATCGAGAGTAGCGAGTAGGGAGTGAATAGCATCCGCCCCAGTCTTAGCCTCAAAGGACGCACCATACAAAAGAGAGAGAATCCTATACCGACTTTCTTCAAGGATATCTCCACACTTCATTTCGGCAAACTGTGAGCGGAGAACACTTTCAGAACTATCCTCTGTATCCTGAGAAAGTATCTGCCTACGCATATCCTCGTTTAGTGAAGTGATAAGGTAGCATTGATAGGAGAGTACAGTGGTAAGCACTCGTGGCGACAGATTGAGAAGAAGAGCAATTGGTCCCGCACCTCGAACATACCACGGATGGACAACTGGTGAGGCGAGTTCTATATGACCCATTCGTTCTCGACGAACCGTCGCTGGTGCGAGTTCAACACCACATTTTTCACAGACAAAACCTGCTTTTCGTGTGCGTTGATACTTTTTGCATGCACACGTCCAGTCTTGTATTGGGCCAAAAACGCGCTCACAGAAAAGCCCACCTACTTCTGGCTTATGAGTCAGGTAATTAATGGTTTCTGGCTCGGTAACCTCTCCATGACTCCACGCTCGAATCTGTTCGGGACTTGCAAGACTGATGCGTAAAGCGTGAATATCAAGTGCTTCCATAGACTTCCCATATCTCTTTCATTTTCTCAGTACGCACGAAACAATCTGTTCCGTGCGTACTGAACATTCCCTACCCACTTTTTGAATTTTCAGCATTTAGTAGCTTTTAACCTGTGTTGAGGAGCACATCAAGGAGTACTCCTTTTTCACTGTCAGGTTGAAGAAGCTTTTCAATCTCCACCTAAATTAAAAATGCCTCGACGCTTTGGCACTTCCTCTGAAGCAGCTTCTTGGTACATGACACCTGAGAGTTGTTGGCGTACTTCTTGTAGCTCTCGCCTATTCTCGTCGAATTGGCTTTGGAGTGCTGCAATAATAGCCTTCTCCACGCTCTCGTATCCTTTCCCGTGAAGTGCTCCCCACTGCCAATGCCATTGTTGTTCCCCGTAGTCCTCCGCGAGAACATTCATAAACACTTGCAGTCCTAACTCGTGTAGCCACTGACGTAGTGCAGGCCAGAAGAACAACCTTGTAGTTTCCAGTGTGTACAAGTCTTCTATACTAGTAGGGTAACTTGATGTATATCCATCATGTGATTGACCACTATGTGCTGAGGAGGACCAAGGATAAGGTTCACCCCCTTCTAATCCAAGGCCAGTATTTTGTAGCCACCGTTTTACGTGAGCCTTGAAAGTTTCGTGACTGGTATCGATAAGCAGGCGTTGTCCACCCACTTCTTCCTTTTTTACCCAAGGCTCCTCGTTTTGCATTGCCCGCCGCGCGGTAGATCGAACTTTGTCGTGATTGATGTGAAGGTATGAACTCACTTCTCTGAGAGTAGCCCAAGGGGGGAGATTATCTACTGTATCAAACTCAATGTCTTCATTCATTGCTCTGTTCTCCTGATATGTGATGTAGAAAAATGCGAAACTGTGAGAGTGTCTTATCCAATCTGCTCAAGTGAAAATGTGTAGTGGGACGCGATCATAAAGTATGCTCCCTATACAGGTGCTGGCGGACCTCGTATCCGCGACAACTGACTTGGAGCATTCATAGGAGTTCCCCGTCAATCTCGAAGTCACGTATCGTTGTATTGCCGCCTCGCCGCTTCACTTTTTTGAAAACTGTTCTATAGGTGAAGATGCGTACCTTGCTTGCTACTTCTGTTGACACAGAGGCCGCAATTTTCTCGCGGATAATTTGTAGCCTCTGTGCTGCATCACTCGTCACGTAAAACCGGAGTTCGGTATAGCGTGACTCTCCCACGCTTATTTCTTGCTGAAGTTGCTGCAGAATACGAGAAAAGATTTGCTCGTCCGTCCCCGATAAGCGTAGTACGGCGTGTACGGCAACGCGCGTCCCATCCCCACATTCAAGTACAGCTGTTGGGAGAGAGTAAGGTGATATGTCAGCTATTCCTGCTCTCCTCAGTTGCTGCCGACTTGTCCACGATCCTTCCGGGTACTGCTGTAAGAATGTAAGACGAATTGTGTTAGCGGCATGAAGTGCTGGTAGAACGGTTCTTGCCGGACGACTCCATGTTGAGTTTATTCCAATGTAGCGTAGCCCCGCCTTTGTAAGCCATACCCAACTCCCGTTCTGGTCTTCAAAGCGTCGTATCGTCACAAGTCCTGCTCGCTGTAAGCGTTCGACAGCATTATGCGCTGAACTTTTCAGCCCTGCCGTTTGCTTTTTTCCTTGCTCGAAAAGGCGAAGAAAGGAGGGCAGATGTTCAAGGTTAAGTGCCCGTTGTTGTCCTAGTAAAGAGAGGATATAGAGTTCGCACTGTGTCCATTGCATATGTTGCTTTGGTATATGCGCTCGCTCTTCATTGCCCATGTTTTGCTATACTCCTCTATCCTAAAAAATGCTATGTACGCTGATCAGAACCCCAAGTAGTAGGCCGAGGCTCTAACGACTCTTTGTTCCCTGATAGCTGCCTTCAAGCAAAAACAGGAATATCTCAAGGCGGTTCGCTATCGGGGAAGAATCGTTTTTGCCTCCACAACACAAGCATAAAAAAGAGGCACCGTATGGGCGTGGGTAGGATGGTGGGTAGGACGTGGGTAGGTGGGTAGGTAGAGCGTGGGTAGGTTGAATGTGATGAAGGTATGAGACAGAATCTGCTCTTTCTTTGGTCATGTCTATGCAGTGCCAAACCTCTTCATCGGTTATATTCTCAAGATGAGGCGCAATCTCTATTCTGTATCTTCAGTGTGGACTAAATGAGAATTCCAGGGTACCTGCGAAATGAAAGGAGGACGCAGTACCCAAAAGGCCCTTTGAAAACTCCAAATTATTCCCTAACTCACTCCAAAAAAAGTGAGCGGTTCCAGCGTACATCTGAAAAAAGTAGGGACTCGTTCCATATACTCATACGGCTATTTCTAGGTTGCCCATGTTCTGCCATTGTGCTTAAAACGAGCAAAGATTGACCTGTTTTAGAATGGATACCTGAAGGAGCCAGCATAGGGAGGCATTTCATTTTTGAGGTGATATACTACGATACGGGTTGTGATCAGTTGCTCAGTTTCTCACGGAGAAAGAGGCGGCATGATCGGTTGCACAATTGGGAGGGCTTCATGTTCCTCTCGTTCTCCTGTCAAGGCGTCGCCCTTGTGCAGATGACCGAAGCGAAAACGCTGAATGTTGAGGAGGCCAGGTTCGTAGCAATGACGAGGATATTACCAGACGTAACCGTGTATGCAGGGCCGATGGGTGCTGGGAAAACGACGCGACTCTATGGCAAAATGGGCGAACTGACTCATCTGGGCATTTCGTATGAGGCATATCGGCCAGGAGTGGACGTTCGAGATGTGGTGATTGCTCCTCGTGGCTATGTCGTGAGTGCAAACGCGGCTCTCACCCCAAACTGTACCACCGTAGAAGCGCTTGGTGATATTCCGAGCGAGGAGCTTGTGCTGCGCGGTATCAAGACGATTTTTCTGGAAGAGTGGTTCATGTTTGGCTTTGATCAGCAGCGGCGTCCCATCTCAGGTCTCTATCGTAAGATCATGAGACGGTGGGCTTTGGCTGGTATTGAGCGAGTGTATGCAGCAGGACTTGATCAAGGAGCGAGCGGCAATCAGTTTGGCTTGGTGGCAGATGCCCGTCGATATGGCGCAAAAGTGGTCGTGTGTACGGCCAGATGCGAATATCCAGTCAATGGGGAACGTGATCCAAAATGCGGACGTGTCGCCCGCAATAGTCAAATATATGATGGACGTGACAATAAAGCATTTGACATGGAGACCTTACCTGACCTTCTGCCCGAAGGGTTGCGTCCCAACGATCACTATCGTGCCGTGTGTACGGAACACCTGCTGTTGCCCGCCGAACAGACAAAGCTATTTGACCCCATGCAGACCTAGTAGACTCCTGAGAGGAGGTTCCTATCCCCTGCATGTTCAACTTCCTCTAAGAAATTTTCTAAAGGTATGCTCTCCGTCATAACGTAATCCTCACTCCTTACTTTTTTTCGGAGTTACAATATAATCCCTTTCATTTCTCAGTTACGCTGGAATTCTCACTAAGCATGGAATGACATAATATATCTTTATCTTTGGCACGAGTGCCGTTGCTAAAGCTTGGTCATGATACAATAACTGTGGAAAGGAGAACGGCAATTTCTCTCAGCCCAGTCTGGACTGTGATGCCGCGCAATCATGAAACTACTCAATACCTTTGACTACGAAGCTGTAGCTAAAACACGTCTGGACGCCGGAACGTGGGCCTATTTTGCAAGTGGAACTGATGATGAAGTCACTCTCCGAGCGAACCGTAGCACTTTTGAGCGCGTCCAGTTCCGTCCTCGCGCCCTCGTCGATATCAGCACCATTACAATGAAAACAAGTGTTTTAGGAACTCCGGTTGATATCCCCATCCTTGTCGCGCCTGTTGGCTTTCAAGGCTTAGCGCATGGAGACGGAGAATGTGCGACTGCATGCGCCCTCGCTTCTACAGGGAGCCTTATGGTCGTCAGTACGTTCTCATCACGTTCCTTAGAGGAGATAGCCCAAGAAGCGACTGGTCCACTTTGGTTTCAACTCGCTGTACCTAGCCGTCTTTGGACTGAACGGCTTGTCCAGCGCGCTACAGCATCTGGATATCGTGCTCTTGTAATTACAGTGGATGCACCGCGCAACGGGACCAAAGAGCGTGTTATTCGCGAAGACTTTCATCTGCCCACTCATAAAGCAAACTTTGGCGATGAGCCAGTGGGAAACAATTTTACCGCGCTACCAACCTGGGAGTCGCTTGCTTGGCTTCGTTCCATCACTTCTCTACCTCTTCTCCTCAAAGGTATCATTTCTGCTGAAGATGCGTGGCGTGCTGTCGAACATGGAATGGACGGCATTATTGTTTCTAATCACGGAGGGCGTCAGCTTGATGGTGTTCCAGCTACTCTTGATGTGCACTCCGAAGTGATCGATGTCGTGAATGGACGTTGTGAGGTTTATATGGATAGTGGTATTCGACAAGGGACAGATATTCTGAAGGCGTTAGCTCTGGGAGCACGAGCTGTCTTTATTGGTCGTCCCATCATCTGGGGGCTAGCCGTGAATGGCTCGGATGGAGTTGGGAGTGTGCTAGAAATATTACGC
>CAXUHF010000017.1:0-10875 GCA_964250765.1 uncultured Ktedonobacteraceae bacterium
CAGAGTATTATCCGAACGCTTGATATGTGTGTAAAGCCTGTGATGATTGATCCACTCCATTACCTTCCATTCATCCCCAAACTCTTCAATCTATTAGCCTCGATTTGGCGTCGCTTTTAGCTATCTCCCTCCCAAATTACTCTAAGTCGAATGACTTGCTTCAGTCAAAGCCCTTAGCGAAGAAAATATGTTAAAGCAATATAGTTCGAGAGAGTGTTAGAGCATTCACTCGAACTATATTGCTTTTAAGCTAGCCTAAAAGGAGTATATTCCTATGAACAGAGATCACCTACGTGCATTTGCTTCCTTGCATTGGTATGACGAGACACTCAAGTTCGTCTTCAACTTCGTTGCGAAGACCAGTGAATTGCTCCTTGCGACTGGCATCATTATCAGCACTGCCAATTTCTTAACTGATGGTGATGTAATGAGTCATAATAAGGTTCTCTCCGAGGCATGGTCATGGGCACAGGCTCTAGCGATTGACTCAAGCTTGGGAATTGTGTTTATGAATGCGTTCCAAGCAGTGCGAGAACGCGATAAGATCAAGGCTGTAATTTACTTTGCGCTTACGGCACTACTAGCAACTGTAGCAGGACTTGTGACTCACTTTGACGCTCTCGCCCATGCATCAGGATTGTCTGTGACCGATAAAGGCGTATCAGGCATTATTCCCCTTTGGGTTATGACAACTCTTCGTGCTTTAGCCGTCATTAGTTTCCTTCTAGCCTCTCGACTCAAAGAAGTCTCATTTTCTCAGTTACGAAAAGAATGGAATCAAGGGCCGGAACAGAGTCAAAAAGTACAACAGGAGTCAACATTCACTTCACAAATTGACTATAAGATATTGGCAGCACCTCTCATGGAAACCATACAACAGGCAGGAAATATAGAGGCTGTACGTGTGGTGGAACAGAAAATTGCATCTTTACCATCGCCTAATTCTCAGGAAGAAACGCCCCAGGTTAAATTAGCACGGGCTTACGTTGCATTGAAAGAGGAAAGAAACAGAGAACCGAACTGCAAACCCATCTCTGCACGTGAACTCGCAAAGCGTGCAAATGTACGCCGATCCACATGCAATCAGTGGCTTCAGCAATATGAGTTGAACTCAAGTAAAGAGGAACAAGCAACTCAAGAAGTTGTTTCTCTTAATGAAAGTACTCCTCATGTACAATGAGAGGGAACACTAACTACAGTTTAAGATGCTCAAGTACATCAAAGCGTATGTTAACATGCAGGACTCAGTGGTACTCGGAAGCCCTCGGATGACTTCACAGCACAAAAAGAATTCGCTAGAGTACGCAGAGGGCTTCTCATCTTTATCACTTGATCTAGCCCATATTAAAACTCAAAAGCTATTTTCCTCTTGTTTTATTGTACGTAGAGGACGATCAGGCAGTGCAAAGAAGAGGACGAGGATTAAACTGAGGATAATACAGGCCAATGTATTAATCCAAGCTACACCAAAAATAATGAGATAAAGCAGGGGTCCATATAGATATTGCCTACTGATGGCTGCAACAGATTGGGAATCAACGTTTTTACCCAACAACCGATTATGGTAAGCGGCATAACGCCAAAGAATATTGAAGCAACTAGCCATCAGGAAATACGTTCCACTAAATAGAAGAGCTGCTGCGTGTGCTTCGGGATGAATGAGATACTCTGCAAGTAGCGCAGTAGGAACAGGGATAAAGACAATAATCAATAAGAGCAAGAGATTAATCAAAATCAGTGGATTATTCACACGTTTTATATGTTTGAAGAGCTTATGATGATTCAGCCACATGACGCCGATTGTTGCAAAGCTCGTTGCATAAGCAGTCAGCATCGGCCACTCATCACGCAACATTTTCCACAACTCATTATCTCCTGGTAATGTATTAGGAGACGACTCTAACCCAGGTATTTTAATATTTAAGACGAGTAAGGTAATCGCAACAGCAAATACGCCATCGCTAAATGCCTCAAGTCGCCCCGTTTCCTTTTCATCCATCCCTGTTCGCTCCATTTCTCTCAATCTGAGATATCAGTATACATAGTATGCTGAACAATGACAATGGTAGAATAAACAGGAAGGACTTGTAGAAAAGTGCATGCGTCTATGTAGTACACTAGTCGCAGACATTTGCTATCAATTCGAGTTTAAGCATCGTCTTTATGAATGCGTTTCGATCTGTGCGAGAGTATGGCAAGACGAACCACCATACGTGGTTGCTAGCAGGCGTGATGGATAATACTTACTTTTCTCCCAGCGAGATGGGGATAGCGCAGGGAGGTGTGCTCTCGCCTTTGCTAATGAATGTGGCTTCACACTGCATGGAAGCAGTGGTTGCGGAAACAAGCACCTATACAAGGAAAAAGCCTGTGTTTGTGCGTTACGCGGACAATTTCGTGATTTTGCACTCGAATTTACAAGAGCTACAAATGAATATAACACCCTCCATAGAGATGACTCCCAAATGCCAGTCGGTCCATCCGTTGCTGTCGAGGTAAAAGACTCGAACACGAGATGGAAACCTGTAATGGAGGACTTTGAATGCTGAAAAACGGTTGTTGCAATGGATGAAGACTCGATGACGAGATGGAAGCCAATACGCAGCGTAGGTCTCGTCAAGTGCATCATGTGATTGCAATGGGAGTAGACTCGATGACGAGACGGAAACGTTGGCGCGACGTTGGTAACGCCTTTGGCGATGTTGCAAGTTCTGAAGGCAAGGGCTGGCGGAAGGTGCTGTGCTTCATGTTCAAGGGTTGAAGTATATGCTGTTCAACGTACTGGTCATAAGACATCCCCAATACCTGCTCCACGATATAGCCTGCCAGTGTCGCGCCATAGTTAGAATACGAAGTGACGACACCAGGAGGTCTGACGCGTGCGGGAATATGACTGGGTAGCCATGTACTCAACGGCTCTAAATCGCTTGCTTTATAGAAAAAGGTACCTTTGCCACTATCCTCGAAACCTGCTGTATGCGTGAGGAGATTTTCCAGCGTAATCGGTTGAGGATAGGTGGCTGGAATTTTAAATGTTTTGAGGTAGGTGTTGATATCGGTATGCAGGTTTACTTTGCCTTCTTCAGCAAGCTGCATAATGGCGGTCCAAGTAAACAGCTTACTAATCGAGCCAACACGGAACAGCGTTGTATCCGCCACAACAGGTTTGTTCTGCTTGATGTCAGCGTCCCCATAGCCCTTAGCAAGCAATAACTTCCCATCTTTGACGACAGAGAGCGTTGCTCCTGGTATATGATTTTCCTTGAGCTGTGAGGTTAGTACTCCATCCAGAAATGTTTCGAGTTCACGCGGATCATTTAGCACAGCCGGGTGCGGTGTGACGGGTGCGCCATGCACAGATGATATCGGCAGTAATGTTAAGCTTGATAGCAAGAGAAGCATTGTGAAAAGCGTAGCTGCATATATTGTACATATATGACGCATGAGAATTTTGCTAGAATGCAATAACGACATACTTTTTTCTCCTTGTCTCTCCAGTGTTGCCTCAGTGGTTCCTTTCACCAGATGAGGAAATATCGCTCCACTTCAGCGATAAGAGACAGTATAGAGGCAGTTCTGCCAAAGACCTTCCTCCTTTGGGACCATTTTTAGTGAGGCAGGAGCCTGACTCTTTCGGACCAGTCGTGCTTGCAACTATGTGGAAAGGGCAACGGAGCTTTGGTCAGAAAGCCAGTATGGACTATCATTCTCTATTGCGACTAGTCCAAATTAATCATCACCTCTTCCTCACACAAAATGCTTCTAAATCATCAAGACTTATGGAGCACCTGACGCTATACTCTCCCTTGTTGCCAACGTGTCGCGATGTTTGACCTCTTCGTGCTTTGCTAGGAAAACACCGACAGATCGAAGGAACAAAGAAGAGAGCAGTGCTTCACAAAGAAAGGGAATTTTCCATGCAACACAAAGGACGTGTACGAGACGGTTCACTTGACGACAGAAATCTCTCATTTGCGTCACCAACTCAGCTGTCTTCGCGCGAATTCGGCCTCGCTTCGGACGTTGAAAATCGTGAGAGACACCCACGAGTTGTTCTCAAAGGGGACTTCAGGTTCTCTGTGACTGAGCAGGAAGTCGCTCATGGACCGCTCGTAGGACATTACACCGTTGAAACGCAAAACATGCGCGAGCCACAACACATGCGTTGGCACGCTCAAAATGGAAGAGTTCTGAGTCGTTGTGCTCAATCGACACACATCGCCTTTGATCTCAGTAGAACACGAGCAGAGCACATTTGGACCACCGTGATCACGGTGCAGGTGACGGATGCAGAGACCTTCGATACGATCATTGAAGGGACGTTTGTTCAGATTCTGGTGACGAAAGATTCGGGGCTTTCGCCTAGCGCACGGCCTTCAACTCTGGCTTGTGCTTAAAAGAAAGGGAAAATATGTCTCTTGACCACAATCATGACTGGGGAAAGCGAGTGAAAGTTATTCTGCGTTTTGGAATTGGGACAGCCTTTGTAATCCAGGGAATTCGTACACTCTCTCAAGGTCTCCAGCAAAAGAGAGAAACGCAGACCGATGACGCCACGAAACAGGATTGGAAACAATAGGAATTTTAAAGCCGTTTCTTCTTGAAAGGAGACGAGGATGCACACACGACTACCACAACAAGAATTACCTGATACCATGCTCCTCGAACAAGCAATTGCTGGCAAGCAAAGTGCATTCGAGACACTGGTTGGACGTTATCAGCCATTGTTATACCGCTTTGTACAAGCACGAGTGGGCAGCGACCAAGCATATGATGTGTTGCAATTTGTCTGGTTTCAACTCTATGTGTCAATGTCTAAGCTCAAAAGCAATTCCACATGGCAACGCAAGGAAGCCTCACTCAAACCCTGGCTCTTCCGTATCGCTTGGAACCGTTGCATTGATGAGCAACGCAAATACAAGCGACATCCGTGGGTCTACTTTTCACAAATAGAGCAGGAGTACGAAGAGGAGAGGGTTATAGCACCCCCAGGCTTTTTAGATGTGACGCCACGGCCCGAAGAAATTGCTGAGTATGCAGACGAGACTGCCCATCTACACGCCGCCATTGAGTCGCTGCCACCAAAATTTCGTCACGTCGTCTGGCTACGGTATACAGAAGAACTAACCTTTCTAGAGATTGGGCACAGACTTCACATTCCGTCTACAACAGCTCAGACCTACTCTTACCGCGCTTGTGCCAAATTGCGCCTTATACTGGCATAGAGCGCATGATTGGATCAATAGACTTAGAGAAAGAAGAGACAAGCAATGATCAACAATCCGAATTCACCAACACAAAGTATTCCCAATGCTGGTCTTCCCTCCGCACCACCGAATGGTCCTCGGCGTAATCTGTGGGTCTGGATTCTCGCACTTGTAGCTGCCGTGCTCATTCTTGGCACCGTCACTGTTTTCGCTTTCATTCGCCCAGGGACAAGTTCACCATCTCGAACGAGCACTCAAGCGACAGCTACTACCTCCAACACGACCCCCACCGCTCCCTCGGATAGGCCCACGACGACCCCTAGTTCTACAGTAGGCTCGTCGGGAAGTTCAGGCGACTCAACAGGAAGTTCTTCGGGTGGAGCAACTATTACTCTATCACAGGCTACAACGACCGTCACCCTCTACTATGCCGACATTAACGCCAAAAACTATTCGAGTGCCTATAATTGGTGGGGGAGCCGCTACCGTAGCTCAACCTCCTACCAGACCTTCGCGCAGGGTTTCGCCAACACGCAGAAGGATGGTCTGCAACTCGGTGCAGCGACGCAACTCTCTGACGGCACGGTCAAAGTTCCCGTCACGGTTACAGCTACCATCTCGTCTTCTGACTCGCCCACCGTCAATACCTATCAGGGCTACTATATCGTTGGCTTAGAAGGTGGACAACCAAGATTGCTTAACGCCAACCTCCAACTCACCAACTCAAGCAAAGACAGCGTGAAGCGAGCCGTCTCCCTGCTTGAACAGTATTATGCCGACATCAACGCTCGAGATTTCAACGATGCCTACAACATTTGGGGTAGTGCCTATCACAAGTCCACGTCTTCCTATCAGTTTGCAAAAGGATTTGACTATACCAAGAGTGTTTCGATCACTATCAACTCCGAAGGGGTGACGATCTTGAACGATGGGACAGTCCGGGTTCCATTGACGATTACATCCGTCAATACTAGTGGGTTGGGAACCGTGACACATACCTATCAAGGCTACTATATCATCGGGATAGAAAACGAGGTCTGGCATCTGTTGAGCGCGAACATTCATTAGAGTGTTGCGCTTGTTGACGCTATCGTTTTATGGAAAGAGAAATTCATACACTTACAACTGCGCTAAGACGTGTTGTAGTTTGAGATAAAGCTTTCCATTGGGTGGTTGAAAGTGGACGAACGTTGATGAGAGAGGACCCGTTGCCTGTCGCTTCCGGTCTTGCCACTGAGACGTGACAAGCGTCCCAGTGGCTTCTTTGTATTCTATGAACCCCTCAATAAGCCGCATCACAGGCAAGAACGCTGGACGAGGACGCACCGCAGCAATTTGCTTCAATTCCAAATCATAGTACAAGCCCCCGGTTCAAGCATCAATAGCACCATATCGCGCCGCTCTTCCGGTGTAGCGACTTCCCATAACGCCGCTATTCCTGGCAATCTTACAATAGCAGCCACGATATCATCGAGTCGTAGACCATTCATTTCAGGCACCTCTAGCCCACGCAGGGCTAGCTCAACAGCCGCCATCTCAGATTGAAGTTCTACATCGTCAATGTAGCCATCTCTATGCTGCTTGAGAATACGAGTGTACCTAGTAGTTGGGGAAGTTGTCGTCTCCCAAAGGGACGATTTTACGTCTAGGTGAAGGCTGATCGTTCCTTCTCCCAAAAAGGGATACGGTAGGCATAGAACACAAAGTACCTTATCCTAGCCCTTCCGCAAAATCTCCCCTTTGGGAGACGACAACTCCCCTGTTACCTAGTACACTGCTAGTAAGGCGTTCGGAAGAATGGTTATTTATGAAGAACTGATAGGTAGTACAAGTAACTACGAAGGTACATACATCAAACATGACAACAAGGAGAACATGTTCTATGCAAAACATTGAGAGCAATACTGTATCAGTGCCTCAGCACCATCCAACTGTGCCACAGCAACCGAAGAGGTCCCCTGGCGGTTTGCGTACTGCGGCTATTCTAGGGTTGGCCGTGATAATCGCCGTCGTGTTTAGTGTGGGAATGTTCGCTGGTTGGGAGTTCGGTAGCAACATCGCAAGACAAGGTACTGATGGAGAGACAGGGCGTGAGGTGGTCATTGCAAAATTGCGACAGGCTGTACCAGGTAAATGTTGTGACAAAGAGTGGAACAGGTCTCGGTTCAGGTGTCATCATCGACCAGCGAGGCTTTATCGTCACGAATAACCATGTCATTGATGGTGCTCAGCGTATTCAAGTCCTGCTCTATGATGACAAAGAGCTTCCCACGCAATTGGTGGGAGCCGATCCTCGCGACGACCTTGCTGTCTTGAAGGTGACAACTTCAGAGATAAAGCTGACTGTTGCACCGCTTGGCGATTCCTCAAAATTGCGTGTCGGGCAAGAAGTACTGGCGATTGGTAATCCTTTGGGCATCACTCAGACCGTGACGAGCGGCATCGTGAGCGCGCTGAGGCGCACCGTTTCAAACATTCCCGATTTGATTCAAACTGATGCTGCGATTAATCCGGGAAACAGCGGCGGAGCATTGATAGATCTACAAGGTGACCTCGTAGGTATTCCAACTCTAGCTCCAATCGACCCTGAATTTAAGACGCCTGCCAACGGTGTAGGATTCGCTATCTCCTCAAACCGCGTAAAGTTCATTTTGCCACAACTCGTTGCAACAGGAATTGTGACAAATTGAGGGAGTATTTTGAAGGTTATCGTCCCCCAAAAAGAAGATTCTGTCGATAAACACGGATGAAAGGCTTTACCTCTGTGCTTTAGAATATCCTCCATTTGGGAGACCAAGTTTCTTTCTCCTCGTGAATAAAATCATCCGTTTGAGAGACGACAATTTTCTGGTTACCGAGTATCCTCTTGAGAGAAACCATCCTATATAGAAAGGAAAGTCAGTATGTCTATAGAAATGGTGTTTAGCGGTACTAAAATTCGCCAATGCTATCTTGATTTTTTTATGAGTAAAGGTCATCTGGATATTCCTAGCTCTTCACTAGTGCCGAGCAACGACCCAACTGTGTTGCTGACCACTGCTGGAATGCAGCAGATTCTCCCCTACTTCTTGGGACGAGAAACGCCACCAGCTCCCAAAATGACTTCGGTGCAGAAGTGTTTTCGCACTACCGACATCGATAACGTGGGTAACGACCGCTCACTCACGTTCTTCGAGATGCTGGGCAACTTCTCAGTCGGCGATTACTTTAAGCGAGATGCCATCACGTTCGCCTGGGAACTGCTCACGCAGGTCTTCACCATTCCTGGAAATCGCCTCCGCCCGACGGTGCATCCGAAGGATAACGAGGCTCGGTATCTGTGGAAAGAGATTGCCGGATTTACCGATGAAGCGATTGTGCCGCTGGAAGATAACTGGTGGGGACCTCCAGGTGCAACTGGGCCATGCGGTCCTGACTCGGAGATTTATTATGATCGTGGCGTCGAGCACGGATGTGGGCGAGCGGATTGCGCTCCCGGTTGCGAGTGTGAACGATTCCTAGAAATTTGGAATCTGGTTTTTACAGAGTTCTACCAGGACCTAGATGGTACGCGCACACCCTTGCCAAAAAAGAATATCGACACAGGTATGGGCCTTGAGCGACTCAGCATGGTACTGCAAGGCAAAGAATCAGTCTTCGACACTGACCTGTTCCGCCCTATTATTGATAAATTTGCCTCGCTGACTAACACCAGTTACGGTAGTAATCCGAAAAGTGATACCTCCCTACGTGTGATCGCCGACCATGGGCGAGCACTAGTCTTTCTGGCAGCGGACGGTGTGCTACCAAGTAATGAGGGACGCGGCTACATTTTCCGACGCATTCTGCGCCGTGCAGTACGACATGGCAAACTGCTCGGCCTGGATAAGCCATTTCTCGCTGATGCTGCCAATATGGTCATCGATTTCATGAAGGGTCACTACATCGAACTGGAAGCACATCGCGACCGCATTATTGAGATATTGAGCCTAGAGGAGAAGAAATTCAGTCAGACCCTCGATTCTGGCCTCTCGCTCCTCAATACAATGCTCGACGAACTCAAGCAACGTCACCAGAGCGTTATTTCTGGCGACGAGGCATTTAAATTGTATGATACACGCGGTTTCCCTCTGGAACTGACGCAAGAGGTCGCGGCAGACTATGGTTTTACTGTCGATGTCCCTGGTTTTGAGCAAGCTTTACAGCGGCAGCAGGAGCGCAGCCGCGCAGCCACAAGTTTTGTTCGCAGCAAAGATGATGAAGTGCTCGCGGATATCCTCAAAAGAGTTGGTGTGACGAGGTTTACGGGCTACGAGGGCGTGACCGATAGTGGCAAGGTGGTTGGGCTGATCGTAGATGGTGGAGAAGTCGAAGAAATCAGCACTCAAGTAGGCCAGCAGACCGTTCAAGTGGTGCTAAACTCCACCTCATTCTATGCCGAAAGCGGCGGTCAGATCGGCGACCGCGGCGATCTCATCGGATCAATGGGTGTTTTCTCGGTACAGGATACCCAGTCGCCATTGAAAGGTTTGATTGTCCATTATGGACAGATCAAAGAAGGGTTTCTGCGTGTTGGTGACGTTGTGCAGGCCGATGTCAACAGCGAACGCCGGGAAGACACGATGCGCAACCATAGTGCTACGCACCTGCTGCAAAAAGCCTTACGCGACCTACTGGGTTCGCAGGTCGAGCAGCGTGGGTCGCTGGTGGAACCGGAACGCCTACGCTTCGACTTCACGAGTCACAGTGCGCTTACTCCTTCCCAACTGGTACAGCTAGACGAGCAGATCAATCGCTGGATTCGCTCCGACTTTCCTATCCATACTAACATCATGCCTCAACAGCAGGCACTGGATATGGGCGCGATGGCCCTCTTCGGCGAGAAGTACGAAAAGAATGTGCGCGTTGTCTCCATGGGCAGCAGCAAGGAGTTATGCGGAGGGACACACTGCTCCTCTACAGGGCAGATTGGTCTGTACCTCACTATACAGCAAGCGAGTGTCGCCGCTGGTATACGCCGTATCGAGGCACTTACTGGACACGCTGCCGAGACATATCTCCGTCGTCGTTCATCGCAAGTTGATGCTATCAGCGCGAAACTGCAAACACAGTCAGATCAACTTGAAAAAGCTGTAGAACAACTAGTGCAGGAACTGGCATCAGCTCGTAAACAAATTGCGCAGTTTCAACGTGCCACCATGCAACAACAGGCGGAAACGCTTATAGCTTCTGTCAGAGAGGTTGAGGATGTCCCAGTCGTTGCTGCAGTCACGAGCGTCCATGATAACAAACTCCTGCACGACATGGGAGACATAGTGCTACACAAGTTAGAAGTACCGGGCGTGGTTGTGCTGATGACCAACATCGGGGAACGCATCAGCCTGCAGGTCAATGTCTCGTTAGAGCTGACAAAGCGAGGTCTTCACGCGGGTAAAATCGCCAGTGCTGTCGGTCAACGCTTGGGTGGAAAAGGCGGTGGCAAACCAGAATCTGCCCAAGGTGGCGGCAAAGACAAGGAAGAGCTAAGCGCGGCTCTCGCTATGGTGGTACCTTTGGTCAAGGAAGCTCTCAGGTAGCTAGACCGAAAACTTGCGGCATACCACAATGAGCAAATTCCAGGGAGAGTAGTTTCAGCGCACCGAGATACTGGTGGGGGGGAACAACAAGCGCAGGAAGTTTGTTTTAAAAA
>CAXUHF010000017.1:10885-62654 GCA_964250765.1 uncultured Ktedonobacteraceae bacterium
TTTTTTTTCCACCCCCCCTATTTCGGGTTGCGCTGAAACTACTCTCCCTGGAATTTCGTATCAAGAGGGACAACAAAACCGTAATGCATAGCGTTACCCATCACGGTTCAAAGCAGAGAAGCCACATCAAATTCAAAGATTTATCACTTATAGTTAGACTTATAGGTCAAGATCAAGATTTACGTCCAAATACTATCCCTGTCCTCAATATGGTATACTATGCCTAATATTTATTTCCAATTTCTTAGGGAAGCCTTCGTAGAAGGTAAATGTTCTCAGGTGAGCCATCTCTACTCGAGGAGAGGAGCACTATATGGCTGAGCTATCAGCAATAACAGAACATTCAGACGAAGCATGGCTACAAAATCCATTGCTTGCCACAAAATTTTATATTCCACCGCTACCTCCTCGATTTGTGGTCAGACCACGTTTAATACAGCAACTAAATAGTAGGGAGCAGGAGAAACTTACCTTCATTTGTGCTCCAGCAGGCTTTGGCAAAAGTAGCCTGTTAAGCGAATGGAGGGACGGACAGATACACCATACAGTGAAACAGACACCGGCAATCGCCTGGGTCTCGCTCGATAGCAGCGATAATGACCCAGTACGCTTCTGGAGCTATATCCTAACCGCTCTTGCGAGAGTACAGCCAGGTGTCGCTGAAGATTCCTTCATCTTGCTACAGTCGCCACAATCAATAGCAATTGAATTGATTATCACTTCTCTCATCAATGATTTCCTTAACATTCCTAGACAGATAGTGCTCATCCTAGACGACTACCATATCATTACCAATCCATCAATTCACCAAGAACTCACGTTTCTCCTCGATAATCTTCCTCCTCAATTACATATCATCATGGCGACACGCAAAGAACCACCACTACCTATCTCGCTCTTGCGCAGCCGGGGACAACTCATCGAATTACGCGCCGACGATCTTCGCTTTACACTCGAAGAAACAGTGGCTTTTCTGAAGACTGCTACCGGGCTAGCGTTTGCAGAGGAGACTGTGGCTCTTTTGGAGCAGCGTACTGAGGGCTGGATTGCAGGATTGCATATGGCTACTCTCTCGCTCAAAGGTAGGACGGACAGCGCGAACTTCATCGCGGCCTTTGCGGGTAGCCACCGCTATATCCTGGACTATTTAAGCGAAGAAGTGATCAGCCAACAGGTGGAAGCCGTGCAACACTTTCTGTTGCAGACCTCGATTTTGGATCGGCTGAGCGGGCCGCTATGTGATGCAGTCACTGAACAGAAGCAAAGCCAGAAGATTTTGGCATATTTAGAGCAGGCGAATCTGTTTATTGTACTATTGGATGACGAGCGAAACTGGTATCGCTATCATCACCTGCTCGCCGATGTACTACGCCGCCAATTGCAGCAGAGCCAGCCCGAATTGATCCCAGTGTTACATCATCGTGCGGCCATCTGGTATGAGCAACAAGGGTTTATTGCGGAGGCAGTAGGTCACGCGCTGGCAGCAAGAGATTATGAATGGGCGGCTTCCATGATAGAGAAGGCTGCAACCCCTATGCTCTTACGTGGGGAACGGAACATGCTGCATCAGTGGGTGCAAAGCCTTCCACAAACGCTGTTACAGAGCCATCCACAGCTTTGCATCGACTTGGCATGGCTCTTTGCTTCTTCTAGAGTGCAATTGGAGGCCGTCGAACCCTACCTGCGTCTGGCTGAGAAGCATTTGGTTGAGAATCCAGAAGACCAAATGGTTGTTCAGGTAGAGGAGATGCTCGGCGAAATTGACGGCATTCGCGCGATGCTCATCCGCCATCAGGGAGATTTCCCACGTGTAGTTCCTCTCTTTGAGCAGGCGTTAGAACGCATTCCCAAGACGAAGGCATTCCAACGTGCCCTCATTTGCATGAATCTAGGGGCGTCTCTGGTATACATCGGTAAAGTAGAACCTGCCCAGCCAATTCTCAACGAGGCGGTTGAATTGAGTCAGGAGGCAGGAAGTCTGTACAGCCTTATGCAAGCCCTCTACCGTCTTAGCTGGGTGCAGATAATTCAGGGCCAATTGCACCGTGCTTATGCTACTTGCCAGCGAGGATTTCAGCTCATCAACGCATTTACCGAGCAGGAAGATTCCGTGTACGCACGGATCGTTTATATTGGGATGGGCAATATCCTGCGAGAATGGAACCGGTTGGATGAGGCCGCGGAGGTCTTGATGAAGGGCATCGAAGGGTGTGAGCATAATGGAGAAATATTCCTCCAGGTCATCGGCTATTCCTATCTCGCGCGTGTACGATTGGCGCAGGGAGTACCAGATGAGGCTCAGGCTCTCCTACACAAAGCAGAACAGCTACTACAACATCATCGCACGACTATTCCATTCAGCACTACCGTAATACCTTACTACCAAGTACTTATCTGGCTAGCGCAAGGCAAACTGGATATGGCTATACAGTGGGTGCGAAATCGGCAAGTGCAGGTGGATAGCTCCCTCAGCTTTATATACGGCGATGAGTGTCTGACTATCGCCAAGGTGCTTTTGGCACAGGCGAGAGGGGGAAAAGCCCTTCTAGGTGCGCGCCCTCTCGAGGAAGCCCTACTCATGATGAAGCAGACTTATTTGGATGCAGAAGCGGAGGGGCGGCGTAGCCAGGTAATCGATGCTTTGAACGTGCAAGCTTTGCTTTTGCAAAAGCAGGGAAACTCATCTGAAGCACTGGATTCACTGAAGCAAGCACTGATGTTAGCCGAACCAGAGGGTTATATACGACTCTTCGTCGATGAGGGACCAGCTATGGCTGATCTGCTGCAACGTGCTCATCTACAGGGTATTACGCCTGAGTACATTAATACTCTGCTCACGGCTTTCGAGATACAACAGCCTGAACAGGAAAGTGTAAAAAAACCTCCAAGTTTCCCACTCTTCCCTCTACTGGAACCACTGAGCGGGCGAGAACTGGAGGTGTTAGCATTGATTGCGAGAGGGAAATCTAATGAGGAGATCGGACGGATGTTGTACGTGAGTATGGGCACCGTCAAGACGCACCTCAAGCATATTTACGGTAAGCTCGACGTTCACACACGTACACAAGCGGTTGCTCGCGCCAGGACGTTACACCTCTTGCCATCATGAACCCATCTTCTTTGTCGTTTGTCAAATAATGGCTCGTGACCGCTTTTGGTGATGCTCCCTTAGCAGCCCCATCCATATAGGCTCCAGCATGGTCCAGAGTAATCATCTGAACACATAGATACATTGTGAGCCGAGTCGTTGCGTAAACGAGAGCAAGCTTCCTATGATAGATCAATTTCCTTTTTAAAATCCAGCCATTGTTTATGGAGGTCCTCCACTACCAGATCGAGTGCTTACTGAATTCACTGCTTGAGGTGCTTGAGTGGATACTGGCTGAGAGCCTACTAGTGGAGGATATTTCCCAATAGCAGTCGCATACTTGTCAGCAAGAGTACTCAGTTCAGTGACGAGGTCAGAGATGGCGTCTTTGAGATTGGCGTCAATCGTTTGTGGATTCTGAAAGTACATGAGTCTCGTCCAGTAGTTGTCCATAATTGCGACGATCCAGGACGAGAAGAAGGTATTGCGTTCCAGTGACTCCAGCGGTCTTGTAATGAATAGCGTGAAGAAGGATGCTGTGGACAATCCAGCGAAGATGAGCGAGGGGATAGCCTCTATACCATTCTGAGCTGTAAAGCCCTTGATGATAGCAGCGATAGCTGTAACTAGGCCGACAAGAAAGAGTGTACAATACATCAGGTACACTGTCTGGTAGGAGCGGCGAATATACTGGCTTAAGGTCTCCAAGCTATTGACGTTCTCCTTCAGGACATCCTGGGCAAAGCTGTTGAGATACTGGACACCCGGCAGCGTCTTATCCTGGGATTGAGCATTACTGGCAACAGAGGAGAATGACTCTGGTGCTGGCAATGAAACTAACGGCACATGTGGAGCAGTTGTCTCAGCAGTGGATACAAATGGATTGGGCAGTGTAACACGATGAGGAGAGGGATCAGAGCCTTCAATATATGTTGGTTGAGAGGCATCTGTAATGATTTTTTCCTTTTCAGTAGGATCGGTTGCCATAATAACTTTTCCTTTTATTCTACAGCGTTCGATAGCTGAAATACGGTTCAAATGTTTCACCTGAAGGTGTGTTAGTCACATATGTGTTAACACACCTTCATACAGTCGGTTTTCAGTGCTCTTGTTTTGTTTCCACTGTCATCAAGGTCTCCCAGTCGAGGATTTTCTGGTCCACCCAAGCACGAGGATACCCACTAGGTCCCAGACTGGTTGGATTGAGAGCTGCATCTAGGGCCTGAGTCGCACTAAAAGCGAGGCCGTTGGAGTATTGTGGCCAGTCGCGGAGTGCCACTAGGACGCTACCGTAGACGGGCAAGGCCGCCGTACTCGGAAAGACGTGTAGCCTCGGATACCAAGTCGCCTTCACCTGCTGCGCATCTGCACTGACGCGGATCTCCCAGTAGCTCTGAAAGGTGATTGGAGCCTTCGGGTCCAAAGAGTAATTGTTCTGACTGAAGTCATCCATCAATGCCTGGGACGGAGTTGGGGAAGTAAGCAGGGTCTCGCTGCCAGGAGGTAACGGGAATAGGTATGTGCCTGCTTTACCATCGAAGACGCTTAACCGTCCCTGCACCATCTGCACCCGATAGAGCTGCGGCATCGAAGTATCCGGATCATTACTGTTGTCCAGAAGCCAGAACTGGACCTGTGCTACGGTTGGTGTACTTCCCAGTGGATACCCTGCTTGGCTGAAGAGGTTGCTCAAGGAAGCCAATCCCTGCTGGTTCAGCTTCTGCTGGGAGTCAGCGGGTAGGCTGAAGAGGGGAACACCCTGTGGTAGAGCCACCGCAGCATCCACCAGCAGAGCACTCAGCAGAGTGGCATTCGTGAAGTCCGTCCCTTGCAGCAGTGAACCCTCCAGAGAAAAGGCTCGTCGGCTCTCGTCCGAAGCGAGTACGCATCCTCGAAATCGCGCCTGCACCAGCACACACTGGCTTAGGTCCGCACCAGCGAGGTAGGCTTGGGTGAAGTCGGTCCCCTCCAGCAGACTTCCCGCTAGAACAGCCCCTCCCAGGTCCGAATGGTCGAGCGTTGCTCCTGATGAATGCCATTGGACACCTCGTAAATCCGCCCCCGACAGGATAGCTCCCGGTGCTTTCGTCCCCAGGCAGATGGCTTGCCTCAACACAACGGGGCGCAGATCAGCACTAGCCGAGGACACGTCGAGGTCGCCCGTCGTGTTCAGAAGCAGAACATAAGGCCCATTGGCATCTTGGATCTGCCAGCGTTGCCCCTTGAGCAGCACCTTCACGGGAGACGCTGATGAAAGCGTGACGCCATGAGAAGTGAAGGCTTGGATCAGGTCCGGTTGCGGATAGGCGTTCCGGTCCAGTTCAGTGACGAGTTGCTGCACGGAGGACCCTGAGAGGGTGAAAAGGTAGGCTCTAGCCCCCATCTGTGCCCGCGTCAGATCTGCCCCAGAAAGGTTTGCACGGACGAAGGAGGCTCCCTGAGCCTTGATTCCTTGGAGAGAGGCACTATGACCCTGAAAACTCTGAAGGCTAGCATCCTGCATCACGGCATTCTGTAGGTTCGCCTGGTCCAGGACAGCCCCATCAAGATAGCTACCCGCTAGAATAGCTCCGTTCGCTTGCGCCCCAATGAGGACAAGCCCACGCAAGTTGGCACCTCGGAAATCCCCCGCGGCGAGGTTAGCACCCGTGCAATCCAGTGGCGTACTCTGTCCCCCCAGCACTGCCCCTTTTGCCGAACAACTGGTCAGCACCACTCCGTGTGCCCGGGTTGGACTTCCCCAGTCTAGCCCGCTCAAGTCGGTCTGACTAAAGCTGGCATTGTCGAGAACCGCACCCGTGAAAGTCACACCTTTGAGGGTCGCTTTGAAGAAGTTGGCACCGGTGAAGTCGATTCCCGTGAGACTCTGGCCTTGCAGATTCACATTAGAAAGGTTCCCATTGCGGCAGGCTTTGGCTTGCCGCATCTGATCCAGAGAGGGAGTCACTACGCTGGGCGCGAAGTGGTCTAGCGTTCCCGGTCCTTCATTGACGGTGAGAATCGGGCTAGGATCGTTCACCGTGTATACGATGGTAGCAAGCCCATTGGAGGTGCGCACCTGCCACTGTTGTCCTGGTTGATTCCCTTGCCAGACGATGGCGGCTGCCTTGCTTGGGTCCTCCGTGAGTACCAACCAACCCAAGTCGGGCTGCAAGGCAATCCAGAGCAGATTCCCCAGTTGGATGTGTAGGGTTCCATCGGGCTGATCGTACAGGATACACTGCTCCTTCTCGGTGACGGCTGGTGCCTTCATCGCTGGAACCAGGAGTGGAGTGCCCTGGGAGTCGCCTCTTTTCACGGTCCAGGTCGTGAGGTAGACGACGTTGCCCCCATTGGGGAGTGAGCCAAAGGCCATCTTACCGGCGAACTGTCCGACGCTCTCGCTCATGAGAGTCTCCCTTCAACAATGTCGTCCCCTTGAAAGCGACCTGAGCCAGGATGGAGACGTAGCCCTGCTGAATGCTCAATTGCGCCTCCTCGAAGAGGAACTGGAAGCCTGCCATGATTGGCAAGGGAACTCCGGTCTTCCCCATATCTGCAAGTACCTCGTCATAGCGAGGTTCTCCTGCCGTCGGCCAGATGAGGTCGCCGAAATCCTTTCGGTCGAATTTCGGGATGGTCGTGGACACGAAGGTCGTAGTAACTTCGTTCTCTGCGTGCTTGAAGCCATACCGCAGTGTCTGGGCACCGCCACTCTCCCCCAGGCCCAGATTCTGGAGAATGTCTGTGCGAGCCACATCGAAGACCAGATTGGGCGCGGGGTTCGCTCCGTTTTCGATAGTCAGAGTGAACTCCAAATTCTGAGTCACCGCCATGCCCATCGCCTTCGTGGCTTTTTCGATAGTCGGGTAGTCTGCCTGTGGCACCCCGGAGAGATCAGCCTCCAGGTCTGCGACACTCACATAGGCGTTCCCATCCAGACCTTGTATCTGCTGGTAAACGCCCGTAGGCAGTTGCGCCTGAAGTTGTGCCATCGCATCCTTCGTAAACGCATAGACCTGCTGGAAAGCCATCATCGGTGGCTGCTTGGGATTCACCTTCGCCTGCATAGCAAAGGCAGCATAGGGCTTGAAGGCAGAGATAGCACTCACATAGGTCTTCACCTTAAGTACATCGGGGTCATCCAAGTCGTCAGGCTTCACGGTGACATTGAGCAGGCCCGCCTGGAAGAAAGCCCAGTGGAGAGCGTTCACCTCGTAGTCGGAGACGTAGACCTGCAGATGGTGCGTGTCCGTAGGTGCTGGCGGTAGCGGCAAGGGTGCTGGCGGCGTACTAGGATAGTATTGCCCCTTGTAGCTCACGCGGCCCGTAACACCGATGGCGATGCCCTGATCGTTGGGAAAAGTGAGTCCAGAGTCCCCCATACCAAACTCATAGCGGATATCGGGCGTGAGCTGGCCGCTGGCGGGAATAGAGTGCAGCAGGGGCGGGAAGATCGTGCTAATGGGTGTGCTGAAGTCAATGGAGTCGATGGCCTGCGCTGTGGCATCGCTCACGTGCGTCTGAAAGCAGCCTTCCTGTAGCTGGATGATGCTTCCACCGGGGATGTTCGGACTCATATTTGAGGCCGTGCCAGTAGCATTTACCACGCCGATATCGTAGTCCTGATTACTCTGATCGTAGACGAAGCTCAGTGTTACGATAATAGTGAGCATCCCCACCTCTTGGCTGTAGTTAAAGGTACTACTTGTAGGTTTAGGATCGTTACACACTATGGCACCATAATCGTTCATGGTACACTTTATAAGATTGTAGGTTTCGTACCAAGAGTAGTTCGTGCTAAAGTTGGAGGCCACTAAGACAGCATGAAACCGACCACCAGTCTGCTGCGCGAGGCTCTGGAGGGAGGGGCTGAAGTTGCTGAGCGAGCCATTGCTCAAGTTGATGTTGATCCAGCGGAATTTGGTAGTCCAGTCGAGATCAAAATCAGCTATAGGGATGTCACGTTTCGGCGGTTTCAGGTTTTTCAATGCCTTCGTCAATTCTCCTGCTACGATCAGCCGTGTGAAGTAGTTAATACCACTTGGTCCAATGGCAACGGTCAATGCTTGCATGAAATTCTCCTTTCTTTAAGGAATTGAAAGTTAGTCATACATCGCTGAACACTGATGGCAAGCGGAACAACGATGTATGACCAACCTCAAGGAATCAGGCGGGTACGGTGTAGACTTGGAGGCCATCACCACTACGGTAGACGTGGTAAATGGTGTTGCCGTCCTTGACCTGCCAGGCACCATCCGCATCGACCACGGTAATGAACGCCTGGTTGGACAAAGTGATATGGTTGTCTGCGAAGGCTTTGACCACTACCCCTATATTCTTCTGATTGAAAGCAGTGACGAGTTGGGTACTCAAAGGCAACGTGAAGAGTGGAGGTGTGGGTATCCAGTGGGCTAGTCCGGGTTGGGGCGCGCCATTGGGTCCCTGTAAGGTCTGGAAGGTCAGGGCATAGAGATTGCGCCAGATGTCCACGGCAATGCGTGCGGCCACCACGTTCTGCGGTTTGGTCGTGACGTTGGAATCTGGAGTACGTAGCACGAAACTTCCATCGGGGCCGTACACGTCCAACAGGTAATCCGTGGTCTTGGAACCATCATTGAGGTAGGAAAGGATATAAACATACCCCTGTGCCTCCACCGCCATGTCAAGGTAGGTGAGAGCGTTGGGCGCACGAACACCGCGCAGTGGGAAGTAGGAGAGGCAGGTGCGGACTTCCGCCTGATCTGGTGAGGCAATGGACGGCGTGAGTTTCCAGGCATTGCCGGTTCCAGAATCGATTACCAGCCACTGCTGCCCCTGCTTTTCGACCCGCACCTCTACCTGGGTGAGTTGATGGAAGACCGCCAGTCCGTCACCCTGCTTACGCACCAGCCACGCTATGTTCCGTGGATCGGTGATGATCCAGGATTGCCCCGCTTGGACGACCTGAATTTTGGCACTCACAGTCGGATCATTCATATTGTCCAGGTCGTAAGCAAGAGTCACTCCCTGTTCGGAGAGTGCCTGCATTAGGGGATCTGGCGGGTCCTTCTTGGGATCCTTCGCAGGGTAAAACTGCGCTGAGTCGAGTTGAGCCGTCAACGAGGTGTGCAGTGGACACACAAAAGTTACGTTAGCAGTCTGCAACGCAGTCTGGAAGACTTCAGGGATTTTACCTACATCCAGACTGTCGGCTATCTGCGCTAAGGGGAGGGTGAAGAGGCTCGAACCCGGAGTGAAGCTGGGTACGGGATTGCCCTTGGTGTCGAAGGACTGCACACGATGGTTCAGCGTTTCCAACACCAGGATGCGCCCATCAGGAGCCACTGCCAGAGCCTTGGGACCTTGCATAAGCCCTTGCCGGATTCCTTCGCCAGAAACCAGCAAGGCTACTGGAGCCGTATCATCCGGTGAGGGTGTGGTGGGCAGGTTCAGAATCATCAGCTTGTGTTTCTGCCATGAGCAGGCGATCACCGCATTGCTGGGATGAATAGCAAGGGCATCGATGTTCTCTAAAGGAAAGTGTCCCCAACTCAGGAGGCTGGAATTACCCAGACCGAAATCAGGTTGGTCGTTATCGAGCACGACTTGCCGCAGATGCATACCGCCGTCGCGTGGGTCCAGAATAAAGTTGGTCTGGTCAATCTGCTTGGAACTATTGGTGGACGGGGCATAGGCGATTGCCGGACGATTGGTAAAACCTATATTCGTCGTCTTGAGTCTAGCCTCTGGCTCTTCCAGCACCGAGAGGTTTTGCAGCGCGTATAACTGGGCATCTGAGGTAGGGGCCGAGGTCGTATTGGGGTGCAGGTGCTGCCCAGAGGCTCGCCATGCATAGCCCACCTGGAAGGCACTGTTATTGAGCGTCAGGTTCGTCAACTCACAGAGAGTTCCGCTTCCACCACAGTTGAGTGCCGCCTGAGTAGCAGTAGGCGGTGCAGAGGCCGCCTGCCACACGAATTTTTCGTTTTGGTAGACCACCTGTTCCTTATACACATACTGTGCGTCGGGGGCCAGCGGCACCAAGTTCTCGGTGATGGATTTATCCCCTAACTGAAGCATGGTTCCCTGGTTGGTCTTGGCCTCCAGCCAATCACTTTGCCAGGAGCCAGCTAGCCAGCCGCTGTCACTGTAGAGGCCAACAATGATGCTGAACTCGCCGCCAGCAGGCACATCCTGAAAGACCAGTGGCAGGGGAGTGTTGCTGGTCGTCTCTGGGAGTTGCCCTGTAAGTTTTTTATTGGTACCATTCCTGTATTGTAGAATTGCCTCATATTGTCGGGCGATGGAGGGCCAAACAGCTGTTTCTGGTTTGCCAGCTTCGCCATGCCGGGGGTCTGGATGGAGTGTGAGGGTCACGTCTAGGGCACGGCTGACCTTCACGGTGAAACTGGCGGGTGAGGACAGCACTTCTATAGTGGTCTCAGCTATCTCCTTGGCATCCAGAAGACCGGTGATGAGGCGTATTGCCCAACCCGCAGGGCCAAAGGCATTCGTGAAGGCTGCACTCCCCAGCTTCTCTGCGAGCCATTCGCCTAGTTTCTCCATTCCCTTCGCCACAGCGAAGCTCAGCACGGAGTCCGCCAAGGAGGTAAGTACCTGCTTCGTGTTGGTCAGTGCCGCTTTGGTGGCTTCACCTGCCCCGACGATAGGAAAGAGGATGCCGAGGGCTGCAGCCGTGAGTTCACGGTCATTCACAATCTTGTTGAAGGTCTTTGTGCTTGTGATCGCTGTACCAGCCACGATGAACGTTATTGGCACACCGTACTCCCAGGCACCAGTGAGCAGGGCACCGGATGGGCTTACGTCGGCATTCCAATCGGTGGTGCCAAGGCTACCGAAGTAGAGCTTTATAGCGGCGGCGTTTTGCAGATTGAAGGCCAAGCTGACCGGCTCGTAAGGCATGGGAATGCCCATCAAGGTATCGACGGCAGACATCGAATGGAGTAACTGGGTGTTACCCAGAGGTTTTGTGGCTTCAGCGTCTGAGAAGAGCTGATAGCCGGTGAACAGAGTTCGCAGGTAGGTGTTAGAGGCCTCGATAGAAAAGTTGTCGGAGTCATCCACTTCGATAGAACTTTGATCCACGCTGATGCCATAATGCTCAGTGCGTTCATCCACCGTCCATTTGTAGGCTGGCTCACCTGCAACCCGAGCATGGCTCGTGGACGCATTACCATTCTGGACGAGTGTCGTGGTGCCACGAGTAGGACTCCAGAGCTTGTTCTGTAGTCGCATATCGTTGCTTGCCGTGCGGCGTGCCCCCGCTGTGGCGGGTACTGCCGCCTGGCGTACCTGGTCGGTAAGTCCATAGGTGTAGAGCTGCTGACCAGTCTTGAAGTCACCCACGTCGTACCCAGCCGTAAGCAGATTACCATGTTGGTCCTTACAAGGAATCACTGGCGACCATTGCTGGTTGGCAGCAATGGCGGAGGAGAGCGTCGTCATGGCGTTGTACTGATCTGGATTTATCTCTGGGTCTGGCAGGATGTGGTCCTGCTTCACGATTGTCATGGTGTACGCTTGCATGTTTGCCAGGTCGGGATGGTGTGCCACCAGTCCTGCGGCGGTAGTCAAGGAGTCAATGAGGTTCTGGGAAGAAACCAATATCTCCAGTGCGGCATCTGGGTCATTTGGCAGTGCCTGCAAGCCGAGCGAGGTTAGGTGAGTACTGTGTAGGCGAGATTGGGCTTTGAGTTTGGCTTGATAGAAGGCACGGAGATGGCCCTCAGGAAGATACTGGGTCATAAGTATCACTTCTGAAAGATGCACACCAGGTGCCGCAGGGCGGACCACTTGAATCCAGCGCATGCCGTCCTGCTGGAAGTGGGCATCGTCCACTTCGGCAAAGTGAGTGAAGGCTTGCTGAGCCTGCACTGGGAGAGCCGCTAGAGCTGGATGTTCCTGCTGCGCTGTTTTCAGGCTGCTCGTGCTGTGCGGCTGTAGCTCATAGGTGCTACCGTGTACGGAGACTTGTAAGTCTGAGTCATCTGGTACGTGACGCAAATCGAAGTGAAAGAGAGTCATAATCAATCTCCATTGTTGTAGAAAATTGTGTCGCTTCGCTGTAAAAAAAATGCACATCCTTCATGGCATGTTCTTAGTGTAGCCAAGTAACGTAGAATCGCCATCTCCCAAATGGGAGATTTTTCTTCGGGAGGATGGTGATCCTAATGCTATGTTCCTGGTGTAGCGAGTTGACGTAGAGATGGTTATCTCCCAAATGGGAGATTTTTCTTGCGGATTTGATCCTATCACCCAAAGGGGGATACCGAGGGTTATAAACCACCTTTCTTCTGCTATAGAAGCACTCCCTGAAGAGGAGACAAATATTTTATCTTTTGACAATAGTATTAAGAGAAATTCACGTTAACAAAGTTACTTTGTATAGATTATGGTGATTTTCTACTTTAAGACTTGTTCAAGCTGAAACAAGTATGATACACTTGTAACAGAAAAGTTGAAGGAAGATTACATAACGTGGAGCAGTAAGAAGAGCCAGTACAACGAAGATGACGATTATAGCACTGTCGTCTGGCACATCCGTTATATGTTCAGTTTTCATCGTTCGCGCGAAACTCTTTGCTTGCTTTAAGTGCATGTTTGAACTGATCAAGAGCAGGCATGGGTAAACAGTCCTTTTGCCAGATGAAGAGGATGAGTAGCAGATTAGATGTCAGCAGGGAGAGCGGAGGACCTTTAACGATGCAGCATCACATTTATGCACTCCCATATAGATCAGCCCCTGATATGGGTTCAGTCCTATCGCAGTATGTACCTCTACCATTGACTCCACTGCTTGGACGTGAACACGAACTCGCACAGCTCAAGGCACTGCTGCATCGAACCGAAGTACGTCTACTCACTCTTACTGGGCTAGGAGGCGTTGGCAAAACGCGCCTCCTAATCGAGGTCGCGCATGACCTTGCTCCTGACCTTGAATATAGCATCTGCTTTGTGTCCCTGGCTGCCATTAGTGATTCCAGTTTCGTCGTTCCAACTATCGCTCAGGCGTTTGGGCTGCGAGAAGTCGGTTCGCACTCCCTACTTGACGAACTGCAAATAGCTATTGGCAATCAGTCCTTCCTATTGCTGCTTGATAACTTTGAGCAGGTCCTCTCTGCCGCCCCGCAGCTTGCCGACCTGCTCGCTGCCTGCCCACACCTGAAACTTCTGGTCACTAGCCGTGCCGCACTACGCATTCGCGGCGAATATGAATTTCCCGTGTCTCCACTACCCTTACCTAATCTTACAAATTCCATGACGAGTGAAGCCCTATCGCAGTACGCTGCGCTGACACTCTTCTTGCAACGTGCGCAAGCCATCAAGCCGAGTTTCCAGATGACAGAAGCCAATGTGCGTACCATCGCGGAGGTATGTATTCGCCTGGATGGACTGCCGCTCGCTATTGAATTGGCTGCTGCTCGCACCCGACTGCTCTCGCCCCAGGCACTGCTGGCACGCTTGGAGCATCGGCTCAATGTACTGACCGAAGGCGCACACGATCTACCTGACCGTCAGCAGACCCTGCGTGCGACGATAGCGTGGAGCTACCAACTATTAACCCCTCAGGAGCAGCAGTTCTTCCGTCTCCTTTCCGTCTTCGTTGGAGGCTGCATGCTCGAAGCAGTCGAGGCTATCGCATCGACTATTGGGTTGACAGCGAACAACGTTCTTGATGGGGTGAGCGTGCTGCTCGAAAATCATCTTATGCAACAAGAAGAGCAGGCCGACGGTGAGCCGCGTCTGTTGTTGCTCGAAACTATTCGAGAGTATGGCCTGGAGAACCTGGAGCGTTCTGGAGAACTGGAGGTTGCCTGCACAGCACACGCGGAGTATTACCTGGCACTCGCCGAGAAGGCTGCCCCTCAATTGCGTGGAGCAGAGCAGGTCCAGTATATTGCGCTGCTAGAACGCGAACGGCAGAATATGCGAGCGGCACTCAGCTTTTTGTTGGAGCAGACACACACGCAGAAAACCCAATCCGAAGGAAACATCCATTGTGAGCGTATACTGCGCTTCTGTGTCGCCCTATTCTGGTTCTGGCATATCCGAGGTTACGGGCGAGAAGGACTGAGCTACCTGATGCCAGCACTGGCTGAGTGTTCCGATGTGGAAACAGCATTGCGAGCGAAAGCCTTGCTCGTGGCAGCAGAACTATCGTTCCTTTTTGCAAAAAACACGCAGTTCGAGCAACTAGCGGAAGAGAGCCTGACGCTCTACCAGCAGCTGGGCGATGCCCATGGCATCGCATACAGCCTATTTCGACTGGGAGGGATCGCCCGTATCAGGAGCCAGTTTGCCCTGGCTCAGACTCGGTTGGAGGTGGCGGCAGCCGACTTACAAAAGCTGGGCGATCACTGGAAGCAGGGTCAGTGCTATACTGAACGGGCACGTGTTGCCACCGAACAGGGACACTACGAACAGGCGCGTACATTTCTCTCGGAAAGTCGCGTTCTCTACCAGAACCTAGGCGATGTGCAGCGTCTCAGCTGGGTATGCTACCTAGAGGCACGTCTGCTCTTTGTCTCACAGCAGGATCAAGCACTCGCCCGACAACTAGCCGAGCAAAGCTTGACCTCCTTTCGGGAACAGGGCAACACCTTTTACAGTTCCATTCCACTCTGTCTGCTCGGACTCATATACTTGGAGGACGGCAATTTGATGACTGCGCGTAGCTTGCTTGAAGAGGGCATTGCACTCAACAAGAAGCTGGGAGGAGAGACGGAAACTCTCGAACCGAGCCGAGGTCTTGCACGACTCCTGGTCTTACAAGGAGACGTAGACTCGGCTCGTCTCCTGTATCAGGAGAGCTTGACCCTACTGTTAGAGTGGAATGTTTGTAAAGAGCACGTTGCTGCAAGCCTAGAAGGTCTGGCAGTCGTGGAGGTAAGCCAAGGAACACTGCGTCAGGGAGTTCGGCTTTGGGGAGCGGCCCATGCACTGCGCGAGGCTATAGGCGCACCTGTTTACCCGGTCTATCGTGTCAGGCAGGAACAAGCTATAGCACACACACGCACACAACTCGGGGTGCAAGTCTTTCGTGCAGCGTGGGACGAGGGAAGCCGCTTGACGCCCGAACAGGTCCTAGCCCCCCAGAGTACGACATCGGTGCAAGTACAGAGTATGCCCAAGCAATCGTCTGCTCCTTTTCCCGCTGGGTTGACCCCTCGCGAGGTGGAGGTGCTGCGCTTGCTAGTGACCGGGATGACAGATGCACAGGTCGCTGAATCCCTGGTCATCAGTCCCCGCACCGTGAACGGACATCTGACCTCGATCTACAGCAAACTCCAGGTCTCCTCTCGTACTGCCGCTGTGCGCTACGCCCTCGACCATCATCTCATCTAATCCGGGCGGTTGTATTGCAAAAAGAAATCCACCGAGTGATAGGACCACATGAATCGAGTACCGTAGTTTTCTGACCTAGACTAACTACTCTTCTCTCACCCCCACTTTATCCAGAGAAGAGCGTTATACGTCTGTACTTGCCATACATCCCATGAATGCCCACCGTTTTGTACATCGAGGTGGTAAGGAATTGAGAGCGAATCGAGTGTGTGAGCAAAATTCATGGTGTCAGAGTAGTAAGGCACATCCTGCTTTGCCGCACCCAGAAATATATGAAGTTTCTGGGCTTGCTGATTATTTGGGAGAACGTCAATTGGGCTGTTCTGTTGGATGTAGTTGGCATTATTGCCCCAGACGCTGCCATCCGCTTGATAGTAGCCACCGAGCGCGATGACCGTCCCAAAGACATCGGGGTGGTGTACCGCAATATTCATGGAGCCGAAGCCGCCCATTGAAATGCCGCCAATCGCTCGATCTGCTGGTTGAGCAAGCGTGCGGAATTTTTGATCGACATATTTCACTAGTTCATCGGCTATGTAGTTCTCTAGAAGCTGGCTGTGATCATAGCTATTGCCCCATTCGCTCGGTTGCTCCTGTGCGTTGCCATCGGGCAGGATCATGATCAATTCGGGAGTTTTTTTCGCTAAGATCAACGAATCGGCTGATGAATCGGCTTTGGCTGCAGCAAACATGTCTTTGTAGCCACCAGGTGAACCATGCAGCAAATACAGCGTGGGATAGTGCCGATTCTGCCCCTGTGGAGTGTTATAGGATGGCGGTAGGTAGACTGCAAAGGATTTTGTTTGCCCACCAAGCACCTGGCTCACCATGCTCTGATAGAGAACAGTGCCCTGCTTTGGCATATTCTGCCCGTTCTGTCCCTGTGCTGTTGTATGCAAGCCAGTATCAGGAGAATAGATGAAGAGGGAACTAGAGGAACCTGCGAGCACAAAGAGCACGATCAAGACCCCAGCACCCAACCAGTGGAAAATGATATTTTGTGTACTAGCTGGGCGAGACACAGGGGCTTCAGATGCACTTTGATAGGTCGTGACTCCAGTTCCTCGCCTGAAAATGTAACGCTGCTGGACGAACTGTCCTAGTTGGAGTAGAGGATCAAGGATGACTTCGCTCAAAGCAACGCCAACAGCTGCTCCAATAAACGCACTTAGCAATGCAAGGGCACCCATGACCGATAATGTATGGATAAATGCACCGACATTCAGCTGCTCCAAGTTTCCGCCAGGATCATGTACTGGCTGCAGTTGGAGTTGAATAAAGGTCACGAGATACCCAAACCAGAAGACAAGAGCTGCCCCTAAGCACGTACCAAGTTTGCGCCGACCGAGTGTTCCACCGACGAGAGCAGTTCCTGCTGTCAAAAGCAACGCTGCGATGAGTTGAGCACGCTGCTGATCAAGACTTGTGGAGACGATGAAGGCCGTCAAACCGCTGTCTACAGTGGCACCTAAAAGGATCACTCCGCTCAGCAGTGTAATGAGCAGAGATAACATTTCCAAAACCGCTTTTCTTCCTACGAAGAATGAACTGATGATACCAGCACAGCCGAGCACTATGAGAGGGATATCTATCAAGCTTAATGTTGCAAGAGGAGGCCGTTTGCTCACGAGGAAACAAGCGTACCCGATGAGTATCAAACCTACGATGCGTAGGTACCAGCGAAGCGTGAAGATAGTTACAGTCGTAGATGCTGATGGTTCACTCATATTTCCTGTAACATCTAAGGCAGTTTCTGAAAATTTCTCTGATGGTGGTTGTGCTCTATTAATCATATGTTCAAAGCCACTAATCTTGGTGGCTCCTCCTTTAAGTATTGCTAAGTCGAATAGTCTCTTTTACTTGTAATGAACAATGAATGCGTCAACTCACATTGCTAATTTGCCAGTGCCAGGATGGACGATAACTTCTGGAAGCTTTTCTTCCTCCTTTGTGGCCATTGGATGTTTCGCTAGCCAATCTTGAACGGTAGTGCGTAGTGTTGCAATCCAAGAGGTATCCGGCTGATGTACCTCGTAGAGGGCTATGCCAATCTTGGGTAAAAGCAGACTATTAGGGTAGGCGAGGTAGCGGCTTTCCCATGTCGGATGGAACTTTTCCTTAAACTTAAAGAGCGATTGGCTTTGACTGAGATTGCCGAAGCGATGTGTCAGGAAGTCAACAATAGTGTTCAGTGATGTTTGATCCTCCTGGTTAACGTTGCCCATGGGAGCAAGCCCTAGACTCACTATCTCGGCTTCGCAGCTCTTTAGATAATCGATGGAGAGGGAAATCAAGAGTTCCATGGTACCCGGAGCAGTTTGCCCAGCACGCCGCATCAGGTCTAAACCATAGCCGTGGCGGCCGTAAATCGGCAGAAAGGTTACAAATGCGTGTACTCTTTCGGTGTTATCGATTGCGATAGCGGTGATCTGTTCATCATCTGGTCGAGTCTCAAAACGCCCCAAACTGAAACTCATCTCAGAACCGCCTTTCTCTGCAAGCCATGCATTTGATATTTGTTCCAGTTGAGTAAGATAGTCAGCATTCTCGATGGGTCCCTGGTAGAACACGACGCGCAAACCCTCTTTCTCTGCACGTCTGGCACTCGTGCGCACATTCGACATCGCTTTGCCTTTGAGTGTGAAGGTATCTATATGGATGATTCCATCCTCGCCAATTTTCAGCAATTGAAATCCTAACTTACGGTACAGGTTGGCGTCTTCGTCGCGTATCTGCCAGAAAGTGGGAGTCCAATCCTGCTTGCGACAAAATGCCAGGAATTCATTCATGGCAGAGGATAACTCTTCCTCTGGCCCGATTGGGTCTCCTGCGACGACTGCTACGCCTCCTTTGAGGACATAGCTGATGACCACCTTGCCTGATGCAGAGAAGAAGTACGTTTTGTCTTCCTCAAGGGCGAAGTAGGAGATGGAGTTGGTGCCGTAGTTGTGTACGAGTGACGCAACGTCCTCTCGCTGCTTCTTGTTAGGAAGTAGTGCTTTTGCGATTGGGTTTAGAAGCTGTGCAGTGCCGAACAGAAAAGCACATAAAGCCAGTAAGGGTAAGGCACGCCCAAAGACAAAGGACTGCGAGTCAGTAGGCAAGTGCAAGTGTTCGTAGACAGCGATAAAACCGCCAAGAGAGTAGATGATGATAATCCCTAATCCAACGGCGGTAGCAAGGTAGCCACGCAGAATAGACGCTGGATCGCTGCGTGCTTCAAAGCAGTAATCGAAGACGAGTAGCAGGACGAAGAGTACAATAGCAATTGCAGTGAGGATTACCTCTCCTCCTTGTAGGACACAGAGAAGGATAGTTGTGAGCAGGAGCAGCATCGTAATGCGCCAGCTCTGGCGCTTGCCACGTACCAGACCGTAGGGGGCAACTAGCAGAAAGAAGCTCACGACAATGTTCGCTACTGTGATATGGTAACGGGTATCAACAGGCCATGCCTCAAACAGGACGCGCCATTGAAATTGAGGGGTGAACGTAGAGAGCATATTCACCAACCCAAATATCCAAATGAGTGCTCCTAAGATGTAACGATTATATTTTTTTTGATTGGAGGTAAACATCCAGTTCAATTGCATCATTTTCATCGTGCTATAATTCCCTTCTATACTAGGTTAGCTAGCTTGGCTCAAGAAGAGCGTCGGGATAAAGTAAATGATTGTTAAACTTCACAGTGTTGCATGCACACTGTCTCAGAATGACTTACCAAGAGTGTAGTGGATAACTGGGGGGGTGTCGTCTCCCAAACGGATGATTCTTTGAGAAGTAAAGAATGACCGTTTCCCTCTCCCAAAAGGAGGATAGTGGGAAAGTAGAAAAATTATCTATCGCTCAGAGCAAATGATGCTCAATAGCGTAGCGAGTAGCAGCACTACGTGAGGAAACCTGAATCTTCTTGTAAATTGATGTCAGATGACCATTAACGGTACGAGGGCTAATACTGAGCTGTTCCGCCACTTGTATATCCGTCAGTCCCTGTGCCACTAGACGGAGCACATCGACCTCACGGGCTGTCAATTCTTCGTGCTGAATGACAGGTTGTTTCGTTGGGGGTGCTAATGGGAGTTCTGCTGTGATTGTTGAAGATGTCATTACTTCGTCTTGCGCGGCAAGAGTTTGTTCCAATGACATGCTACGCCCCTCGGCCCATACGATGGCAAAATCCCTCTCGCTCAGTTGTGTACGCGCATGAGCTACTGCCCGTTCATATGAAGTACGATAGACGGGGTGTTTTAAGGCTCCAATTGCTTCAAGAATTGCTTCTGCTGATCCCCACAAACGAGCGGCCCACCTCGGTACTCCTTGTGCAGCCACCACTTCTCCCAATCCCTCTAAACAGAAAGCAGTGAGCCGTTTGTTTTTTAACTCCATGGCAAGTGCCAAACTTTCCTCATAGAGTGTACGCGCTGTCACAACGTCTCCTCGGTAAACTGCTACTCCCGCAAGGAGACTAAGTGACTCAGCTACGCCCATCCGATCCCCTAAATCCTTAAAGAGTTCTCTGCTCTCCTTTATGAGCGCATCTGCCCTGTCAGCTTCGCCTTGCTGCAAGAGAATCTCACCCAAGAGGCTAAATCCCAAAGCGATGTACCGCTTGTTGCCTACCTCTATGAAAAAGGCTATGCTCTCCTCGATGAGAGTAGAAGCTCGTGCGGAATCATCTTGCGTCACAAAAAGGATACATGACAAGACGTAGAGCGAGATAGCAACGGAATGCTTATTACCCGAGGCCCTGGAGAGTAAAAGACTTTCCTCTGCTAATGCACGCGCCTTGCTATACTCACTTTGACCAGTGAATACAAAGGCTAATTCTCCGAGAGCATCAGCTTTTCCACTGAGGTAGCCCACTTCTTGAAAGAGCACAATGGCCTCCTCCAACAGTAAGCGTGCCGTTACATAGTTACTTTGCGCTAAAGCTACAAACCCCAGCCGATAGAGAGAATGCGCCACGTTTTGTGTATCGCCGATTTCTTGGAACAGCATAAGGCCCTCTCTCTGTAGCACCTCTGCCTGCTCATAGTCGTCCTGAAGGTGAGCCAGCCAACCAGCACCACTGAGCACCTTCGCTCGTGCAGGTATTAGAACGTTCTCACTTGCCGCCAGAGTTCGCTCCAAGAAAGCCCGCCCCGTACTAAAATAGCCACACTGTACCCAGAACCACCACAGGGCAGCACATAAGCGCAAAGCCATCTCTTTCTGCTTCACATGTATTTCAGCTTGCTCCAGCATCCACCCAAGTGCCACACGAAAGTTCTCGTGCTCCATTTTCAGGAGTCCAAGCCATCTTCCCTCCTCAGCAGTCCTCATGTACAACTCGGACTCCTCTGCTAAGGCAACATAGTAAGTAGCATGTGCGTCCCGAGTTGCCTCCATCTCCCCCTCGATAGCCAAGCACTCTAACCCATACTCGCGAATTGTTTCCAGCATGAGCAAGCGTGGCTCGCCATCAGCCTGTTCCACCTGTTGCAACAAATTGTTATCGAGTAGCAAGGACACCCTTTCCAATATATTTGCTACGTTATCACCAAGAGCACGACAGACGGCCTCTACTGCTTCCAAGGTGCAACCGCCCACGAAGATGGAGAATTGTCGGAAGAGCCATTGCTCTTCAGCATGAAGCAAGTCATAGCTCCAAGCAATCGTGTTGCGCAGCGTCTGCTGGCGAACGGGTATGTTGCGTGCTCCCCGCGTCAAAACTTGGAGTCGATGCTCCAATCGTGTCAGTAATGCTTGTGGAGAGAGCAGTTTGATATGAGCGGCTGCTAGTTCTATAGCCAGGGGCAGTCCATCCAAACGAACACAAATCTCTGCAATGGCATGAGCATTCGCCTTCGTCACCTGGAAATCCGGCTTGATCGCTTGCGCATAGTGTATAAAGAGAAGTGACGCGGCATAGTGTGTCAGGGACTCAGAGTCTAGAAGCTGTCCCAGATTAGGAAGAGACAGTGGTGGCACAGGAAACTCACGTTCGCCACGAATGTGCAAAGCAGCTCGGCTAGTTAACAGCATTTTTAGCTGTGGACAAGCTACTAACAGTTCAGATAGCAGGGGTGCTACTGTTACCACATGCTCGACGTTGTCAAGTAGCAGAAGCTGTTGCTGATCTCGCAGATAGCCTTTCAAGTCTTCCAATAATGACTGAGGTTCCGCTTCCCGTAGGCCAAGTGCCTGAGCAATAGTAGGAAGCACTAAGTCAGAAGCATTGATAGCAGCGAGAGGAATAAAGCAAATACCATCTGCAAATTCGTTCATCATTTCGGTTGCGACCTGGATTCCCAAACGCGTTTTGCCGACGCCACCAGGCCCTGTAAGAGTGAGAAGGCGTACTTCTGGCTGACGCAAAAGGCTACAGACCGCCTGAAATTCGTGTTCGCGTCCAATCAAGGGAGTAAGTTGAAAAGGCAAATGATGAGAGCGAACTTTCACGAAGCTCGTCTCCGTCGTGGAGTTAGATGCAAACGAGTGCCGCACTGGAAAAATGCTTATCTTGTCCTGCATTGCTACATACTCTCTGAATTCACCTTCTTTGCCACTAAAAGGTTAGCATGTCCTTATATCACAGATTGCGGAAATATTTCTCTACTTTATGCATCAAGTATACAATACTACTTTCTTTTCCTCAAGTGGTTACAGAAAAGTAGAAAAATTCTAGCAGAAATTTGGAGCAAGCTGTCAAAGCAATCTCAAGTATGCTGTTTCCCACACCCCCAACAAAGCAGTAGTTGGAATGTTCTACGCTGGTAAGAGGTGAAACTCTATGGAGCGAGCAAGTGCTTGCGTGCGCGTATGAACATCGAGTTTGCCAAAGATATGCTTGAGATGTGTTTTGACTGTTCCTGTACTCACAACGAGTGTTTGCGCGATCTCGCAGTTCGATTGTCCAGTTGCCATCAGGTGTAAGACTTCCAACTCGCGCCCACTGAGTGGCTCAATAAGAGGGGAGAGCGAGAAAGCTTGTTGAAGTATTCTTCCGTTTTGATTCTTGCCCAAGCATACATTCTCGTTGAACGTTTGGGCTAACACCTGATGAGACGAAACAGGCAAGTGTGAAGTATCTCTCCCCAGATAGTCAAGTTCAGCAGAAATACAAGTATCTTCTTCACACATCTCCTGTACCTCCTCGCTTTGCGCCTGTAGACTCTTCTCAGTCGTATCTAGCGATGGTTCAACGATGCCCACTTGACGCATTTGAGTCAGAAGTGTGGCCTGTGCATTACTCAGGCGTGGGTGTTGCTGCAGGCATTCTGTGGGCAGGGAATGCAACCACTGTTGTAAAGTGCTATATTCCCCCGATAACAATATCGTATCCACGACCTGCTCAATCAGTCGAGCGGTCAATTCATGATTTCCGGAAGAGAGGGCATGACTCACTGCCTTTACGATGTGCCCCTGCTGTTCGTACCACACTGCTGCTCTGCGATGCAACTGGGGAATCAGGTCGTGCTGGCTCTGTTGCAGGTGGCGGCGTAGTACATCAGTGAGCAGGGAATGATAGCGATACCAATTTCGTTCTTCATCTAAAGAAACGAGAAAAAGATTGGCTTGCTCGATCTGTTCTAGCATGGCCTGACTCGTGTTCAGCCCTGTCACTGCATTACACAGCGGCCCACTCAATTGTTCCAGGATGGACGTCTGTAACAAGAAGGTCTGAATGTCTTCCGGCTGCTGATGCAGAACCTCTTCATTGAAATAATCAACGATGTAGCGATGGTTGCCAGCAAAAGTTTTGATGAAATCGCTGCTCTCCAATCGTCTTTTGTTGAGCGAGAGCGCCGCCATACGCAGTCCGGCGATCCAGCCTTCGGTCCTCTGCTCCAGGAGAGACACCTCTGCTTCTGTAAAGGGGAGTCCTGTGGTGGCATTCTGTAGAAAGGCGACGGTTTCCTCAAGCGTAAAGCGCAAGGCATCGGCACGCACTTCGTGAAGGTACCTCTGACTCCGCAAGCGAGCCAATGGCAAAGGTACGTCAGAGCGACTCGCCAGAATGAGATGCAATTGTGGAGGGAGGTACTCAAGCAGAAAGATGAGTGCTTGATGAATCTGTGTCGTCTCGACGACATGGTAGTCGTCGAGGATGAGCACAATCGGGGTAGCAACGGCACTAAGAGTGTTGATGAATGTCGTGAGAAGCAGTTCCATAGGAGCAGGTTGAGCCAAGTGGAGGAGGTTGAGAACCTCCTTTCCGATACCAGGATGTACCTGCTCCAAGGCTGCAATGACATGGCTCAAAAACCGCACCAAGCTATTATCGCTCTTATCCAGTGAGACCCAACCGACAGTCATCGTGCCTTTCGGGAGTGCTGCATGCCACTCGCTTAACAAACTGGTCTTGCCAAAGCCAGCGGGAGCGCAGATGAGGGTCAGCTTTCCCTGAAGTCCTTCGCTAAGTTGTTGAGTCAAACGAGAGCGACTCACAAAGTGAGAAGGCAAAGGTGGAATATGCAGTTTGGTGGTCAGCAGCATATTTAGCTGTGCGTCCGCTCTTAAGCGATCAAGCGTCATTGTTGTCATCATGGCCTACCTCCGTACTGTAGAGCATCGAACTCACATCACTATAATTTCACTGCTCACCAACATTGAGATGTATTGCTACTAGTGTACAGAACGTTACCTGAAAGTACACGCGTAGAATAACGCATCTTACTACCTATTCATGTGTAAGCGTAGGGAACTAGCTTGAGGAAAGAGTAGGTAAAATTACCTGAATGTATTTTTTGCATATAGCAAGATAAATATGTACGTTGCCAGAAGAAATAATGGAAAGTAGTTACTGACTTCAAACAGGCGTCCCCCCTTTGGGTGATAGCATCATCATTTCGCAGCAGAAAAATCGTCCGTTTGGGAGACGACACTCTCTATGTTCACTTGCTACACTAGGAACATGTCATAAAGGCATGCTACACACTAAAAGTGCTTAATAAACTTTACTGTATAACTTTTGCAACATAGCCAAAAGTTATGTTAAGGGGCTATATAGGGGAATTGGAACGAGAAAGGATTCGTATGAAATCACAGTCGTTGCTACGAGTTACTGGTGAACTGGCTCTAACGAGTGAACTCAAACCACCACAGGCTTCACTTTCATTACAGACACATCGCATTCTCTTTCTCCTTGCTGCCTGTATTGCACTGATGATGACTGGCTATGGCATTGTCTTACCTGTTTTTGCCAAGCGTATTGGGGAACTTGGCTCTGGTGTGCAAGCATTAGGATTGATGACAATGGGCTTCGCCTTCGCGCAATTTCTGCTTTCACCTTTCATGGGAGCGTTCGCCGACCGCTTTGGAAGGCGCCCGCTGATTCTCATTGCGCTCTTAGGAGAGGTTTTCGCTAATAGTGCGTATCTGTTCGCGCATTCTATTCCTCTCTACATTGCCGTACGTTTCTTCCAGGGTGCGATTACAGCAGGTCTGCTTCCAGCAGCCATGGGAGTAGTTGGAGATAGAGTTCCCGAAGACCAGCGTGCGCAATGGACAGGCGTTGTCATGGCAAGCTATGCTGCCGGTTTCATTTTGGGTCCAACATTTGGTGGATTGCTCTTTGATCGCTGGGGCTTCGCCGCTCCCTTTGCCGTCTCTGGAAGTTTAGCATTGATCGGGTTGGTACTCGCCCTCGTGATGGTTCCCGAGACGCGACTTGCTTCCCTCCGCACACAAGTGCTGAAGTTGAGCGTGGGACGAACGAAGTGGAGAGAAATATGGGCTTCCTTGCCCAGGCCGTTGCATCAGTTTGCCGCACTCCTGCTCATTGATTTCATCGCCACCTTTGCCTTTGCGTTCATCGAACCGCAGATGGCGTTATATGCCTACAACCAGCTCCTCCTGACACCGACACAACTGGGCATCATTGTGGGTGGCTATGGTCTAGCTATGCTCTTGGGGCAAGCCTTCTTCAGCACGTTAAGCGATCGCTTCGGACGAAAGCCAGTAATACTTCTTGGCCTCCTTCTCAACGGCACTTTGTATCTCGGTCTGGTTTTCATCAAACCATTTGGCTTGCTTCTACCTGTTGCTGTGCTCGCCGGATTAGGTGATGCGCTTTTTATTCCAGCCATAGGAGCCGCATACCTAGATATTGCAAAGCCAGAGTATCGATCACAGGTGATAGGCATAAAGGGGTCAGGAGCAGCACTTGCAGGAGTTTTGGGTCCATTGCTGGTGGCAATAATCAGTTTGTGGACGGTGCCGCGAAGCATCTTTGCCATCTCCGCAGGAGCAACACTCGTAGCAATCGTACTGGCACTAATCGTCTTGAAAGGACGCTTTCAGGTAGAAGACAAGAAAGAGCAAGTTCAATCGCTTACCTCATAAGGAAAGGTTCTATGACAAGAGAAAAATGTGCTGAAATAGCACTCCACCTCGACAGCATCCACGACTTGTTTATACAGCCCGTGGAAGACCCCTTCTCAAAAAAGGCAAATTTTGTTTCTGGCATTGAGTTGATAAAGAGTGAACTTACACCATTGGAGCTAGAAGCAAGGATAACGGCTACCATCTTTCTTCCAAAGGAAAGCCTCGAACCGAATCTTGTGGGTAAAATCACGGACGCCTTGCAGAGGTATTGCCAATTCAAAGTACAACAAAACGAAGACGCAATGGCCGTGTTTCGACGGGAAGCACTCACTGCTCTGTTAATTGGCATCCTGTTTCTTGTGAGTGGACTCTTTTTATCACAATATCTGGAGAGAATCACGCTGTCTCCCCCTTTTCTCAGCGCGTTTTTAAGCGATGGGTTTAACATAGCATTCTGGGTAATTCTGTGGCGTCCAATCGATTTTTTCCTTTTTGAATTGTGGCCTTTTTGGAGAGAGAAGCGCATCTACAAAGCTATCATGAGAATGAAGATCATGGTGTCTGAAGAAAATTAATACATTTAATTGCGGTGTATCACGCACCCATGCTTTGTTTAGTAAACACGATTTCTACTGTCAATCTAATGGAGGGGTTCAAGTACCTCACTTGCCACATTTTTAATGGCGGCTCTGCAGCAAAGGAGGACGCTCATCTTCCAAACGGGTGATAGGATCATCACCTCTCTCGTAGAAAAATCATCCGCTTGGGAGACGACAAGTTATACTTTTATTCGCTACACTAAGCTTATGCAGTCAAAGAACTTGCGTTAGTTGTTGTACCACCTATTCAACTGTCTATTAATAAGGAGGAAATTTCATGCAACGTATTCGACTATTCCTTTTTTCGACTGCTCTTCTGTTGGCCATGTTTGGAGCGACGACGTTTACTGCATCAAGTAGTGCCTTTGCTAGTACCACACAGCAGCAGCACAGTATGAATTACAAGAGCATTATGCGTGAAGCCAGTGGAGGTAAAGGCTCGGTGCATACTGCTAAAGGAAGACACGCTCATGCCAGTTGTTCAGGCACTGGATGTAATGGGCAAGATCCTGAAAAGACAGGCTGTGAAGCTGGAGCCTATACCGTGCAAACGGCAGTCTTCAGCAACTCCTACGTCGAACTACGCTATTCTCCCACCTGTGCAACCAATTGGGGAGAGGTGGTGAGCAAGGTTGGTCCGACCTACCTCGTCATCAGAACACAGCGTATTGATGGACTCACCTACACCTTTGCCGGAGGTAACTACAACTACGCGTTCTCTGCGATGGTGTATGCTCCAACAGCTGCAGCGCGAGCCTGTGGAGGCGTCAAGAGTATCAGTGGCTGTACAGCGTATGTTTAGAGATATGAAAGAAGGAGCGGTGACCCACATTTGCTCCTGATGTTTTTTCGTCCTCTTATAGTAACCGTAGTTCGGAGTTGCAAGCCAGACTGTAATGGTTTGCAACTCCGTTCTCCCAGCATCCTCCATTTGGGAGATGAACCACTATCCCTCATTAATATACAAATCGTCCTTTTGGGAGACGACAACTGCTCTAGTTATTCAGTACACTCCTAACAAGTTCATATAAGAAGGCCGAAAAGCAGATTCTTAGGTTAGTCAATAGAGTGATACAGGGAATGAAGGATTACTATGATAAAGGAATCTTTGACGCCAGAAGCTTCACCTCAAACACATGGAAAAAAACAGAGTCATGAGGGACAACTGCTCGGTCCTCTTCTCTGTTGGGCGATTGTCTTCGCCGATGTTGGCACCTCGGTATATTACGTTCCTGGTATCTTGTATGGCAATGTTGGAAATCTAGCTGGCTTTTTTGTCTTCCTAACCATGTCTGTCTTCGTTCTGCTCACGCTGAAGTACGCAGAGATCACCTATCGTTTCCCGCAGGGAGGTGGAGTGGTGACGGTCGGTGCCCAAGCTATCAATCATTGGTTTGGCGCACTGGGTGGAATGTTCATTCTGGTCGATTACTTTCTTACGGCTGCTATCAGTTGTCTTTCGGGCATGCTCTATCTAAGTGTCGTTTTTCCTGTAATTGGTCCCTTCGCGCTCGAAATCGCTATAGGTGTTCTTCTCCTCCTCGGCATTCTCAATTGGATAGGTGTGAGCGAAAGCGCGAAGGTGAGCTTAGTGGGGGCGATAATCGCATTTGCGAGCGATATTGCCATTCTCTTCACCGTCCTCACACACATTTCCTTCTCAGAGTTTCTCTCACTGTTTTCACACATGTTTAGCAATCGCGCGCTCTCTCCTATCTCTCTCCTTATCGGCTTTGCTGGCTCGTTTTTGGCCTTTTCAGGTCTGGAAAGTATTTCACAAATCTCTCCAGTCATGAAACTGCCTCGCAAGAAGGTCTCGAGTATCGCAATGATCCTGGTGGTGGTAACAATAGGCTTCACCAGTCCTCTCCTCACCATGTTCGCGACGCTCTTGCTCCCACAACATATACTACAAAATCCTGTGCTTTCTGCCCAGGTCATTTCACTGCTTGGCGGACATTGGGGAAATAGTGCTTTACAGATTGAGATAGCGATCAGTGCCAGCGCACTCCTTGTGTTTGCCAGTAATACGGCCATCATCGGCACCTATCACGTGTTTCTGGCACTCTCACGGATGGAGTTCTTCCCTCACTTTATTCTGCGACGCAACAAACTGCGTAATACACCGCATTTCTCCATTCTGCTTGCTATCGTTATTCCTATTATTATCCTGCTCGTGGTACATGGAAATATCAACATGCTTGGTGAGTTGTACGCTTTCGGGTTGTTAGGTGCCTTCACAGTGACGTGCATAGGACTCGATATTGTGCGTCACCGCGAACGCAAGGCAGCTAGGGCTGAGCAAGCTCCCTCTCGGAGAGGGGCACTTAGTGTGTGGCATACGTGCAAATTCTATCTTGGATTGCTGACGACTGCATTAGTATTACTTGCATGGTCAACAAACCTCGTCGCAAAGCCATTGGCGACAGCCTTTGGAGGTGCCGTCACTCTGCTTGGCATGGGGATAGCGTACTTCAACCATGAACGTCAGAAGCAGCAGGGACATTTGCCAGTGCCAGTTCCCCATATGGAAGAACACATGCCAGGGTCTATCCTTGCAGTGCTCACCGCGGATGAGAAAGCCAACGAGGCAGTTATTCACTCCGCAATACATAATTGTCAGGGAGACCCTGTGGTATTCCTGTACCTCGCTCAAGCGAAAAGTGGGCGAGCACCCCAGCTGTTTGAGTACCACAATCCATACCACGATGATCGGCACGCCAAAAGAGCCTTTGGCAAAGCGAAACACTTGGCGAAGAAGGCAAAGGTTGATCGCCAATTTGTATATAAGCAACTAGAGCCTGGTATTCTCGATCATGTATGGCAGGTCGTCCACCCCCGTGAGATGATCATCGCGGATGAACATGCTTCACAGATAGAATACATTCATCAAGATAGCATCCGTGATGAAGTAACATCCTATGGGCAGCTAACTCATTTTCTTACACGTTAATTTGGCAAGAGAACTTAGTTTTCAGTCAAGAGCTGAACTTTGACATGAAAAGGACCATGCCCACAATGTAAACTCCCATTGTGGGCTTTGACAAGAAAGCTCACTCAATAAAGAAATGCTCACAGGGCTTGTAAAAACGCATAGGTGGGTTCTTCAATATCGACAATATCAGATTTGAGTATGGCTGCCTTTCGGTGTTGGCTCTCCTCGCCCGGCAAGCGAATCTCGCTGGTATTGGGTGCTTTCTGGCTGCTCTCGATATCGTCAACCAACTGAGCCACATGAGCGTCAAACACACTGCGCTCGACGAAGAGATCAGGCTTAATGACGAGGTAGAGGCCACCACAATAGGCCGGATCAAAGAATGCCGCAAGTTTACTCCGTCCTGTGGGAGTGCCCAAGCTTGCATCGCATAACATCTCGATCATCAGCGCCAAGCCAAAGCCCTTGTGTCCTCCAAATGGCAGGAGATGGGTATGATGTGCTTCATCAACAGTCTTAAAAGGATCGGTAGTTGGTTGACCGTCCGAATCAACAGCGATCCCTACTGGAAGAGGTTGTTCGTCGCGCTGAGCGACCATAATTTGGCTATATGTTCCGGCACTCGTTGCCATGTCTAGGATAAGTGGTGGCTGGTCTAAGCGGGGAATGCCGATGGTGAGAGGATTTGTGCTGAGCAGAGGCGTTACACCTCCCGGAGGCACGACTGCTGATACTGCGGAGTTAATGGCGATGCCAATCAGTCCTTCTTTAGTTGCCATCTGACTATAGTAGCCTAACAGTCCGCTTATCCCTCCATTGCGTGCCCCTACAAGCGACAGTCCGCCAACTTTTGCTCTCTCGATAGCTAACTTCATCGCTGTATAGTGGACGAAGAAGGGAAAATGGAAACCGCCATCCACGAGTGCCGCGTTTGCGGTCTCGTGTTGAATGCTCAGTTCCTGGCGCCGTGTTGCTCCTTCTTGATACTGCGCGAGGCAGCCCTCCAGATAGCGGAAGCCGTGAGTACGCTTCCCCCACAACTCCGCCTCTAGGTAGATCGAAGCCGCAACCTCGGCTTCCTGGTGTGGCACTCCATGCCGTAGCATCTTGGCGATACTCAAGTCGATCACATCAGTAATTTTGAGATGTATCATAGGTACTTCTTTCATAGTATTGAGCTGCTCCTATATTCACTAGTTTTGTATCTGATATCTGTCTTCAATCCCTGCTCTGTAGGTTCTCATCCGAACCTAGCAGCAGAAGAGTAACATGCTTTATGGTGGTTGAAAGCGACTGACTACGAATTATCATGCGCCAGTTGTTGTATCGTGACGAAATGATAACCACGCGCTTGTAGAGTGCTGATGATGGTGGGGAGCGCTGCGATAGTTTGTGTCCGATTCCCTCCACCATCGTGCATGAGGATAATTGTGCCATTACGTGCCTCATCCACAGCACGCTGAATAATTACATGGACGCCTGGCAGTGACCAATCTTGCGGGTCATCGTTCCAGACGATGATCGAGAGATTCAGGGCCTTCGCTTGCTGCATGACCGTCAAGTTGACTGCTCCATAAGGAGGGCGAAAGAACGTTGGCCGTATCCCGATGGCTGACTGAATAGCGTCCGACGCGACGGCTAGCTGTGACCGAACATTGCTGACCGAGAGATGTGTTAAGTCAGGATGTGACCAGCTATGTTCCCCAACGATATGTCCCTCACTGTATTCTTGCTGAACGAGTGCAGGATAGTCCTTTACCAGATAACCAATGTCAAAAAAGGTAGCTTTAATGCCAAACTCCTGAAGAATTGTGAGTATTTGTGGGGTGTAGGTAGGGTTTGGCCCATCGTCAAATGTTAACGCAATCTCAGGAAGAGATGTGTTCCCACTAGAGATGGGAAAATTGAATGCCGGTATTGAAGAGGCTGATGTTTTTGTAGGCAAAGGGGTACTAGGGATAGCAGTTGGGTGTAAAACTTTTGGTTTCTGCACATGAGGCTTGCTGTGAGCGACAGCATTTGGAGTTTTATGAGGAAAAGAGACAACCTTGTGACTCTCTGGCATTGGCGTGCTTACTGTGAAAGTATCTACCATATAGCCTATAGTGCCGAATGCACAAAGAAGAGCGCATAGCAGGAGAACAAGGGGACTACGCCTCGTTTTCTTTGCGTCGATGAAGTTTCTTTGTTTTGAGCTATGATAGGCAGAGCTATCCATTTGACACCATTCCTCGCGGCTAGAGTTGCTGGCGAGTTTAAGCCAGTCTACCCACTCCGTTACAGATAATTGGTGGACTGGCTTATTGCTACTTTACAGGGGAACTCGTCCCGTCCTTCTACCAGAACTCTTCAGTATCTGACTTCCTACTGGATACTCGCACTAAACAGCTGCCAAGTGTTGCCCTCTGTCCCAATGATATAGTTTCCCTGGTAGGTGTGAATGACGTTACCAGACTGCGTTTTGTCAACCGACCGAATCGTTACCGGAACTTTGACCGACCCTTCGTTCAGCACGATGGCAGCTTGAGGAAATGTGATGGAGACGCTCTGTGTATTGGCAAACCCTGCCACAAACTGCTGGTAGGACGTGGAATTGTGGTACGCCGTTCCCCACAAATTATAAGCGTCCTGATAGTCTTTGGCATTGATGTGAGTGTAGTATAGATTGAGCGTTGCTACGGCTTGATCCACTCGCGCATTGCTCGATGTCGTGAGTTGTAAATTGGCACTCAAGAGCTTCTGGCTTCCCTGTTCCTGTCCCACGATGTAGTAGCCCTGATAAGTGTTGACGGTCGTCGAAGCTGTGTCCGAAACAGTCGCGGTGACGGTAGCTGGAACTTTGACGGTTCCATTAGAGAGTGTTACAGCATTTCCAATCTGAACACTGGTCTTCTGCGTTGTGGCAAACCCTTGTGAAAACACTGCGTATGACGTGGAATGCTGATAGCTACTTCCCCACAGATTGTAGGCGTCCTGGTAATCTTGGGCATTGATATGGGTGTAGTACGTATTCACCGTTGCTACTGCTTGTTGTGGGGTGACAGAACTCCCACTGGGGTTGGTCGCCGGTGTCGTTGCGTTAGACGGTGACGTATTCCCACCGGTTGACGTGCCTGCTGGTTGTGTATTCGTTCTAGAATGACTGGAAGGAAATGCTCCCGTGAACTGAAACGCGATAAATGTGATAACGGCAATAATGAGTACGCTAGTAACGGCGATAAGTATCCATATATTTCGATTTCTCTTCGGAGGAGTCGATGGTGTGTAAAAGCTTCTTTGTTGTGCTGGAATTTGAGGATCTTGGATCATTATTTTACCTCTCTTTTGTAAGCTGTTTTTTATGATGCTTACTTTGTATGTACACGACTATTTAGGCGTATGTGCCAATAACGAACGTTTTTGACTTCACGCGTTTCTTCTTGGAGTTCTTACATCTCTTTGTATGAAGCTCTCATAACGCTTGACCAAAGTGTACTGAATAGCCAGGGAAGTTGTCGTCTCCCGAACGGATGATTTTGTATACAGAAGAAATGAGCGGTTCTCTCCTACCAGCATCCTCCTTTCGAGAGAGGGGTATTGCGTGCGCTTTAGAAATGCTTTACCTTCACCTCAGCGCAAATCCTCCCTTTGGGAGACGACAACTTCTCTTGGTATCAAGTACACTTTTGATGTCGATGCAGAGAACGAGTGGGCATGCCTCCTACAAGAAATTGATGTATGAGGAACTCTTAAGATGCACACCGTACTTCGCAAGCAAAGTCAGATATTTATAAAGAACAGTTCTTGGCAGCGCAAGAGATACTCATTTCAAAGAGAGGTGCAGAAATGGCAGTGGAAGTAGCTACTCAGCAATCGGTAGGAAGCTATCGGCTCACAAGCCTACTTGGGCAAGGGGGCTTTGCGAATATTTATCTCGGTGAGCATATGTATATCCATACCAAAGTCGCGGTCAAAGTACTCAATACGTGGTCGGCAAGTGAGAATGAGATCGAGAGATTTCATACTGAAGCACTGATGAGTGCCAACTTGCGACACGAGCATATCGTGCGCGTGTTAGACTTTGGGTTGGAAGAACATTTACCCTTCCTGGTGCTAGAGTATGCGCCGAATGGTACTTTGCGTCAGTATTTTCCTTCTGGTGAGCCTCTTCCTCTCGCAACTATTCTGCCTTTTGTCATGCAGGCTGCCAGTGCATTGCAGTACATTCACAATCAGGGTCTGATTCATTGCGATATCAAACCAGACAACCTCCTGCTCGGCCCGAACAACGAAGTTTGGGTGAGTGATTTCGGCATTGCTCAGTATGCTCAGTATGCTGAAAATCAACAAGGGAAAGAACTACGAGGTACAGTCGCATATACAGCCCCTGAACAGCTCTGCGGAAAGCCACTGCCTGCCAGCGACCAATATGCCTTAGCAGTGATGGTGTACGAATGGCTTTGTGGGCAACGGCCTTTTCAGGGAACAGTTCTCGGCGTATGTGGTCAGCATCTGTACTCGCAGCCTCTCAGTTTGCGAGACAGGATGCCAAGTATCTCATCTGCTGTTGAGCAAGTAGTCTTCAAGGCACTTGCTAAAGACCCTTCTCAACGGTTTACTGATGTGCAGGATTTTGCATACGCCTTAGAGCAAGCAAGTCTAGTGAAAGAACGTACTGTACATCGCAAGTCATCGGTTTGGTCCATACTACAGCGATATAGAGTACCCGAACTCCTGTCTCTGGGAACGCCACCACTCGAATCTATACAAAGTACAAATAATACAGAATTAGTGCTCTGCCCCTAAAAGGATACCATTTGTACGCCTAGATGAGTAAATGAGTTCCATATATAGGGTGATGTGGATAGCGATATCGAGATTTACCATCATATATCTCTCGAACGGGGTATATGGAGAGAGAAGAATGCTTTAATAGGAGGAATAAAATCGCCCCGATGGGAGATGACACCCTCCTTAACTACACGGTACACTCATATCAAAGATGATGCAAGACAAGTATTCACTTTAAAGAAATATAGAATGACAGCAGAATGTGCTGGCACGCGGTCTCTTGGGAACTACAACCCTATTGACTTGCTTGGATAGCAGAAGTTCTGCTTTATGCCTAACATGGAGGAAAAAGAGAAATGAACAACCAATCTAATTCGTATGACCAGTCTCATCAAAGTTATCAATATAGAGAGATAAGTAATTCTTCTTATTCACCCAACACACCTGAACAAGACTATCAGCAAGGAGAAATTGCTCGTCGCCCGTATCCATCCAACTTGCCTGAACAAGGCTATCAACAGCCAGAATCTCAGTTTGGTCCAGGCTACCAGCAACCACTTTACCAGGAAAATCAGCTTCCCTACAGTGGACAAAACGCGGTGCCATTCAATGATATGGTCAGGTCGTCTGACCTGGGAGGTATGCATGCTGAAAACCGCTATGCAACCTATCGAGATGCGATGGGAAATGTAGTAGAGAGCCACCAACAGGTCTTTGAAGATCAAAATCAAATGCGGACCAATATTCGCTTCTGGACCAGCACAATTCTCTACTTTCTTTTAGGAGTACTGGAGGTTATCCTGGCCTTACGGTTCATCTTCCGGCTGTTGGGAGCGAATGAGTACAACAGCTTCATTCCCTTCCTCTATAATCTGAGCTATCCGTTTGTGTTCGCCTTTCACGGCATTTTCGATGCTAGAACATTAGGAAAGACCGGTGTGATTGAATTTTCTACCCTGATTGCAATGCTGATCTATGCTTTGTTGGTCTGGGGAATAGTCACATTCGTCAGAGTAATTTTTGCTCCTATACAAGCAAGTCGCCATAGCGTCACAACTTCGCGCCGTAGCCAGTATTAGTCAAGGTTCCTAGCAATTTTAGCAGCAAACAAGGGAGACCTCTACTTGGCGTTATCGACCTCTTCCAAGCAGTGCGGCAGTACCGGATCGACGCGGATACGGCTGCGTTGATCACCACCCCACTCCTAATCATTGAACCCGACGACGAGCAGTTTTGGCCGCAACAATCACGCCAACTCGCTGACCTCGTTCCCAGACAAGCGGACCTGATCGCCTTTACCACTGAAGAAGGTGCGAATTACCACTGTCAACCATTGGACCGACTACTCGCTGAAGAGCGTATGTTCAACTGGCTCGATGACTTCATGCATTGATCTCAGAGTTCAGAGGGCATGATTGAGTCACTTCATCTGCCGCTCATCCTTCCTGTCAAGAACGGGTTACGTAGTCGTATTGCTCCTTGTGCATGAAGGTGTTTCATAGTATAATTTCATCATGTATTGAAAATAGTACCGAGAGGGCAAAAGTACTACGAGGAAAGTGTTCTATGACTCATACAGTAGCCGGTATTGAGCCGGGTCAACGACAACTCAATGGCCCGCAGACGACGGGGAGAGACTATCGCAACCTGTCCATACCAGTATTCGAGATGGTGCGTGAGGACGACATTGCTGTTCCCACACGTGATGGCACGGTGTTGCAGGCTGACGTCTATCGCCCGACAGCCGAAGGGTGCTTCCCCGCGCTCATCGCTGCTTCGTGCTACCCGCGTCAGATACAGGACCTGGGTGCCCCCATGGGGTTTATCGAGGCCGGTGCGTCAGACTTCTTCGTGCCCCGGGGATACGTGCATGTCATCGCCAATCTGCGCGGCACCGGAGGATCGGGCGGGACATTCACTCTGTTCGACCAGACCGAGCGCGAGGACATGTACGACCTCGTCGAATGGGCTGCAGCACAGCCTTGGTGTGATGGAAACGTGGGAATGATTGGGATCAGCTACTTCGCCATGACGCAGCTCGAAGCCGCTTCCCAGCATCCACCGCATCTCAAGGCCATCTTCCCGGTCGCAGTGACATCGGACCTGTATGAGGGCATCTGGCATCACGGTCTGCTCAACTCAACCTTCATCACTTCGTGGCTGAGTGCTGTTGGTGTTGCAGCTGGTCACGGGGCAGCCTTGTGGAGAGGGAAGACCCTCAACGCACTTCGCAAGGTGCTAGCAATCCCGCAGGTGCATCAGCGATTCGAGCACATGAACGGCGAGTCAGCAACGGGGGCGCTCAAGACGGTCATGCGAGTTCACTATGCCCGACATCCCTGGGACAATCTACGCTACGCCATATGCGTCGAGCATCCGGTACGCGACGAGTTCTGGGACGAGCGGAATCTCTTGACTCGGCTGGCAACAGTGAACATCCCAGTTTACCTCGGCTGCGACTGGGACAACTCGCCCCTGCATCTCCCAGGCACGTTCACCACCTTGACGGCTCTGGCACACAACCCCACCGTCCAAGTGGGTCTCCTTGGCGAGCATGGTCTGACTTGGCCGTGGGAAAGCCTGCATATAGAAGCACTTGCCTGGTTCGATCACTGGCTCAAAGGTGCCGACACCGGAATCACCGATGGCCCACCTATCCGCTATTGGCTGGCGGGAGCCGAGGAGTGGCGCACCGCTGAGCAGTGGCCCCCCAGGGACTCCAGCTTGCACCACTTCGCACTTCGGGCTGATAGAACCCTCGACGAGGATGAAGGGGAAGCGGGCGAGCGCGACTATATGTGCATCACTCATCAGTTTGAACTGACCCCCAATGTCCATCCACCCGAACTTCCACCGCTCCTGCAGTGGGAGACCAACCCGTTGGATGCTGACTTGGATATGGCTGGCAACATCGAGCTGGCCCTGGACGCCCGACTCAGCGCATCGGATGCGGCCATCATCGCTGTCCTCCTCGACGTGGGTACCAATGGAAATGCCAAACCCATCACTGCTGGATGGCTGCGAGCGAGCTTGCATGCGGTTGATGAGAAAGCCAGCCGTCCGGGAGCACCGGTCCTCGACTGCAGTGAACCGATTGCCATTCCGCCGGGCGAGGTAGTCTCCTACCGCGTCCCACTGGTGGCGAATGCCCACCGTTTTGTCGCTGGACACCACATACGATTGCTCATCTGCAGCGACGACCAACCCAAGACGGTACCAACTATGCTTGGTTTCCGTCACCCAGTCGTCGCATCCGCGGTGCAGGTCAGCATCCACTCTTCGTCTCGCCTCTTCCTTCCTGTGCTCGCCGCTCGTCCAGAGTGATGCTATGCCCTGCCCTCTGGACGTTTTGCACCATGCGGGCAACTGCTTGGACTGTGGGAGACCTATGGGATGATGGTTGGGGAGCGGCGTACAGGTGGGAAACGCTCTCCTCTGAAAACGGAAAGGAAGTTTATGTTGCTTCCGACAAGCGTGCGGAGAGATACCGCTGAATGGTCGGAGCGATCATTTCAACGAGTTGTGCAGGGGGGAGATCAACCAAAGCGACTTGCCAGACGTAGCGAGTCATAGCCAGCCCAACTAATTGGGAGGCGATCATGCCAACTCTCAGTTGTTTCTCGTCGTCGGGCAAGTGCTCTTCGACCGCTCTTAAGATATGGCTGGCAAATACCTCTCGCAACCTCTGCATAGCAATCGGCTCGTGTGCGGCAGTCAAAATAATTGATCGCAACATTTCCGCCGTCTCCGGGTGCTCCCAAGCGGATAGCATCGCCTCCACAAGCGAACGACCACGATGCTGCATCGGTGACGCACTCGCTTTGGCGATCCCTTCCAAGAAGCCAACCGGAGGCACTAATGCTACTTCGAGAAGCCCACGCTTGTTCTGAAAATAGTAATGAAGCAATGCCGGATCCACCCCGGCGGCGAAGGCTACTGAGCGTAACGATGTTCCAGCATACCCGTTGCTGGCAAACGAGGCACGCGCTGTCTGTAGAATGCGCTCCTCAAGAACACCACGCTGCCCATGTGGGCCACGTTGAAGCTGATCTTTCATTTTATGCTGACGCTCCCTATAAATTTTATTATACACGAAAAAGAGTTCTATTGAAGTATGTTATGCGGAGGTCTCCACTTCGACCCTTCTGTGTACGCTCCTCTGTAGTGCTACTAGAAGCAATGATGTTACGTGGAACTCACGTCAGATTGCGTATCGGTTATAGAAGATATCCTATAAGGATTAGTATTACCAATCCAAACCATAGCCGGGGCTGCCATTGGCTGTATTATTTGCTCAAAGGCACTGGCAAAGTTGGTAACTCTGGCGTAACGGTCGCTTGGTTTTTTCTCCAATGCATGTAAGAGCATTCTATCGATGCCTTGTGAGAGGGAAGGGTTGATTGTGCTTGGAGAAGCTGGCTGCAAATGGAGGTGTGCCTCCATTAATTCTTCAGGGCCGCCTTGAAAAGGAGAACGCCCCGTAAGTAGCAGGTAGATGACTACGGCGAGAGCATACTGATCGCTGGCACTCATCGGTTGCCCTTGCCACTGTTCAGGAGCCATATAGAGTGCAGAGCTAACCAGAGACGGGAGTAGGTCGAATGTTTCAGACGGAAATGCAGCAAGCCTAAAGTCGCTCAGCAGTAAATGGTGTAGGCTCGTCTCTCTCCCAATGAGAATATTGGAAGGTTTCACATCTTGATGAATAATGCCGCGATCATGAGCGTATTGAAGAGCATCGGCACTCTGACGCAGAATGCGCCCCACATCCTGTAGTGAGAGTCCTTTATAATTTTGTGCGTTCTCGAGCCAAGTAGCAAGCGACCCATATGGGCAGAAGAGCGTCACTATAAAATGTACCCTCGTTCCATCGATAACTTCGCTGCCAGAGTCAAGCAATGATAAAATGTTGCTATGGCGCAGCTGGGCTAGCGTCTTGACTTCATCGTCAAAAGAATGCAGGACCTCGTGCTGTGAAGAAGATGTATCGGCCCATAGAAGTTTAAGGACTACTTGTCGTCCAGTGGTAGTGTCCTCGCCAAGATACGCCTCACTCATACTACCTCTTCCAAGACAGCGCAAAACACGGTAGTGTCCCTTTTTCATCGCTTCTAGTACCATAATTTTTGCCCTTCTTTTGAAACGAAAGTTCTTGGTTACATACACATTCGATGTACTTCACAGCTTTCTTCTCCTGATAGCCTTATCATACGCTGTTATAGCCTGTTTGTCGTCGCTCGAACGGATGATTTTATATGGGTGTTCCTCTCTCGAAAGGAGGATATAGAAGGAGACGAGTACACCGTTTCTCGTCTCTCAAAATCGTCCGTTTGGGAGACGACAACTGCATGCATAAAGCATTAGACTTGAGATACATCCAACTCGGCCTATTCACACATGCGATCTTTGTGTTAAAATCACTATGGCAGCCGTTGAAATCTTACGATACTCGATGAGATATCAATCTCTTTTGGAGAAAGGGGCTAGCACATGCACGCACTTCCAAGAACATTCTACCGTCTTCTTGCATTGTTGGGTGTTTTCCCACTCCTCATTGTAGTTACTACAACGATGCCGACACAAGCGGCCACCCGCGTGGCTGCCGCTACGACGATCACCAATGCCACACAAGAGGGTACTACGACAGGCTGGGCCAATGTACGTACAGCACCCACTACCTCGTCTGCCATCGTCACAACCTATGCACCCAATACTTCGCTTACTGTCTATGCGACGGTGAGTGGGCAAGCAGTCTGGAACAATGACGCGAATTGGGATCGTATCTCAAAGCCTGGAAGTCCAGCGCAATACATGTATGCAGAACTGATTTCACTTGCTTCATCAGCAGGATCAACTGGATTTGTACCTTCTTCGCAGAGCAAAGTGATTGAGGTGAGTCTCTCACGTTCGTGGTTGTATGCCTATGAGAATGGCAAACAGGTTTTCAATGCTGCGGTGATTACAGGTCGTTCTACACTTCCAACTCCAACGGGAACGTTTCACGTCTTTGCCAAGCTGAGTCCCACCACCTTTTATTCTCCCTGGCCTGTTGGCTCACCTTACTATTACGCTCCAACATACATTAACTATGCCTTGGAGTTTCTCGCGGGAGGCTATTTCTTGCATGACACCTCATGGCACTCAGTCTACGGCCCTGGAACCAATAACTGGCATTACGACCCAGTGGATGGTTGGCAGTTTGGAAGTCACGGATGTGTGGGTATGCCTCTGAGTGCTGCACACTGGCTCTACAATTGGACACCCATCGGCACCACCGTCCAAATTATTCCGTAGGTAGCTCTGCCCGTGCATCATGCTTAAAGAAGATGCTACTCAAACGTAGACTACGTTGCAATACTATGAGGCTATGCTTTTGTATCACTTAAATATCACTTTTATATCACGAAATCTCTTTCTAACTTACCTGGAAGCTGTTAAGCTTTTATCATACGGAAGGGGTGCAAGCTTCCATGCCTAAGTAGAGGAGCGTATAATGACTAAACCAACAGCAATGATAGGACACCCGGATGAGATATGGCAGCGTAACCCACTGCTCGCTACCAAATTCTACATTCCACCGATGCCCTCTCGCTTCGTGTTCCGGCCTCAGTTAATCCAACGGCTTGAGGAAGGGATGTCGGGAAAGCTGACGCTCATCAGTGCTGGGGCTGGATTTGGCAAAAGTAGTCTATTGAGTGATTGGTGCAGCAGGCAGCAGGCACAACAGGGACAAGGACGCTCGATCACCTGGGTCTCGCTTGATAAAGGAGACAATGACCCTGTACACTTCTGGGGCTATGTGTTCGCAGCTTTGGAGCAAATACAGCCGGGTAGCAGCAAAGATGCTCTTTTGTTGTTGCAGTCACCCGAACCGGTTGCGGATACATTGATCGTCACCTCCCTTATCAATATTTTCCTCAGCATCTCTAAGGAGATAGTACTCATCCTGGACGACTATCATACCATTACCAACATGGTTATTCACCAAGGACTTGCTTTTCTGCTCGACCACCTACCTCCTCAGCTGCATCTCGTCATTTCCAGCCGCTCTGATCCGCCTTTGATGCTGGCGCGACTGCGTAGCCGAGGGCAGCTCAACGAGTTGCGTGCTGATGATCTACGCTTTCATCTGGAAGAGACCGTGACCTTTTTAAATACGGCAACCAACCTCACTTTTTCTAAAGAGGCGGTAGCGATATTGGATCAGCGTACTGAGGGCTGGATCGCAGGGTTATATATGGCAGCCCTTTCGCTCAAAGGGCACTCTGACAGTGCAGCTTTCATCAGTGTCTTTGCGGGCAGTCATCGTTACATCCTGGATTATTTAAGTGAAGAGGTGCTCAATCAACAGGGCGAAGTTATCCAGCACTTCTTGGTGCAGACTTCGATTCTCGAACGATTGAGCGGACCCCTCTGCGAGGCCGTGACGGAGCAGCCGAAGAGTCAGGCAATCTTGGAAAAGCTTGAGCAATCAAACCTCTTTATTGTGCCACTGGATGATCAGCGAGGCTGGTATCGCTATCATCACCTGTTCACCGATGTGCTGCGCCGCCAACTACAGCAGACCCAACCTGAGTTAATTCCCCTGTTGCATCGTCGTGCTGCTGCTTGGTACGAGCAGCAGGGATTCATCAATGAGGCGGTGCAACATGCTCTTGCGGCCGCCGATCATCAGTGGGCAGCACTCTTGATGGAACAGGCCGCAACGATGATGCTCCTCCGTGGGGAGCGCAACACCTTACAACAGTGGTTACAAGGACTTCCACAGGAAATTCTGCTGAGTAGGCCGAGGCTCTGCATCGTTTCTGCATCGCTTCTCGCCACTTCCAGTGTCCGATTAGAGGAAGTCGAGCCTTATCTCCAAATAGCTGAGACTCAACTACTTACGATACTTAATGCTGCAGCCTCTACTCAGGTGCAGGAAATGCTCGGCGAAATCGATGGTATTCGTGCTAATCTTGCTCGTCAACAGGGCGATTTTCTGCGTGCAATACCTCTTTTTGAGCAGGCACTACTACGCATTCCTAGAGAAAACGCTTTTGAACGTGCTCTCATCGCGATGCATTTAGGGGCATCCCTGGTATACACAGGGAAGGTAGAACCTGCGGGACCTATTCTTATTGAGGCGGTCGAACAGGGGCAGTTTGCAGGAAGCCTCTACAGCCTCATGCAAGCCTTCTACCGTCTCTCCTGGATGCTGATGATCCAGGGACGTTTGCATCTTTCCTACATTGAATGTCAGCGAGCTTTACAGTTTGTCGATGCCGCTACTCACCAAGGTGATTCTATCCACGCAGGAGTTGTCTCTATCGCGCTGGGGAATATTCTACGAGAATGGAACGATCTGGAAAACGCGGCACAGGTTTTGCTCAAGGGGATCGAGGGGTGCAAGCAAAGTGAAGAACTCGTTCTGCTAGGGGTTGGCTACCTGTATCTTGCTCACGTCAAGTTAGAGCAAGGAGCACTTGACGAGGCACAGACAATCCTACACATGGTGGAACACCTTGTTCAGCAGCGTCGATTAACTATCCCATTCAATACCAGAATTCCTTTCTATCAGGTTCGCTTATGGCTCGCCCAAGGCCAGTTAGATACGGCGATCCAATGGGCACGAGCTCGCTACGGAGAGTTAGATAGTTCGCTTGGCTATTTATATGCCTTGGAGTGCCTTACCATCGCACGGGTGTTACTTGCGCAGGGGAGAGAGAAAAAAGACTTTGGTGGCGAGCACCCGCTTGAGGAGGCATTGCGCATGATAAAGCAAACGCGGCTGTCCGCTGAGGCAGATGGACGCGAAAGCCAGGTGATTGAAGCACTGAATTTGGAGGCACTGGTGCTGCAGGAACAGGGAAACGCGTCCGGGGCAATGGAAGTGCTGAGTCACTCGCTCGCACTTGCGGAGCCAGAGGGCTATATCCGGCTCTTCATCGATGAAGGTAAGCCTATGGCAACTCTACTACAAAGCGCATTTGCATCCGACATCGCTCCTAACTACGTCACGACTTTGCTTGCGGCTCTCGAGATGCAACCGCTTGCGGCGGAAACCATCAAACACTCTTCCTCTTCTGTACTACCTCCCCTACTTGATCCTTTGAGCGAACGAGAACTGGATGTGTTGCAGTTGATCACAGAGGGACACTCAAATCAAGAGACCGCACAAGCACTATATGTAAGCCTGGGAACGGTGAAGACACACCTCAAACATATCTATGGTAAGCTCGACGTGCATACGCGCACACAGGCTATCGCCCGTGCGAGAGAACTACAGATTTTGTTCTCTGACCCTAAGTAAGGCGACCATTCTCATTGTACTCTACCATAGATTGCTTCCTCCGATCAAAGTTGTTTCATTATTGTCTCTGCTTGAGATATAATTGGGAGAAAGGTTTTGCTGTAAGCATACCTTTTCTCCCATTCTTACTTAGAGGAAAGGAGAAATCTAAGGAAAGGTAGCAATTTGTGCGTGATGCGAGCAATTCCGAACCTGTCGCCAATCTCAAGAGCTTTCAAGAGAAAGTTTCGACTGCTCGTCGTCAGACCGGACGGCTCCAAAAAGACCTAGCCACCGCTCTGGGCGTTGATGCCCAGGTACTGAGCCGCAAACTGCACGGGAATGGGCGGGATCAGCTCACTCATTATGAGGTCAAGCAAATCATTAAGACGCTCGCCACTTGGGATGCGATTACTACGCAGACCCAAGCGATTGAATTACTTCTACTCATGCACTTGAGGCGAGACAGTTTTTCTCCTGAAGAGTGGAACAGTGGCCCGCTCTCACGCCTGGACAAGCCGCCTCGTGACCGTCCTACGGCAGCAGGAGTTTCCTCCATAACGCCCACCATTAGCCCAAGGCACATGACCATTCCGGCTCCATCCACCTCCTTGATTGACCGGGAGTGGGCGGTCAACCTCGTCGGCGAATTGTTGCGGCAAGACGAGGTACGCTTGCTCACGTTGCTGGGAGCAGCGGGGGTAGGCAAAACACGCTTGAGCCTCGCCGTGGCTGCTAACTTGTTGAACGAGTTTGCCGATGGGGTCTTCTTTGTTTCCCTTGGAGATATTCATGAGGCTGCGCTGGTCCCTTCGACGATTGCCCAGGTCCTCGACCTGGTGGAACCTATTCAAGGTGCTTCCTTTTCGGGTGTTTCTCCGTCGTATGAACGTATCTTGAAAGCCTTTATAGGCGAGAAAGACATGCTGCTGATTTTAGACAACTTCGAGCACCTGCTCGATGCATCTGTGTTCATTGGGGAGATGCTGGAAGCGGCCCCTCGCCTTAAGTTGCTAGTGACGAGCCGTGTCATTCTGCCACTAAATGGAGGATACGAATTTGGAGTGCCTCCCCTGGAAGTGCCCGATCCTGCACTCGTGACAAACTCAACTGCCCTGGCTCAGTCCCCAGCCGTCCGCCTCTTTGTCGAACGCGTCAAGGCAGTCAATCCGCGTTTTGCTTTAACAGAGCAGAATGCAGCCACCGTGGCCCGACTCTGTTTGCGCCTGGAAGGTCTACCACTAGCCATTGAACTAGCCGCTGCTCGTAGCCGACTGCTTTCTCCACAAGCCATATTGGAGCGACTTGGAAAAAGTGAGTCTGGCGGTCAGCACGGACAAGCAGGACAGTCCCTGATATTCTTACGACAGCAAGCTCGTAATATGCCTGCACGTCAGCAGACACTGCTACACACACTGGATTGGAGCTACCACTTGCTGGATACACAGGCCCAGCAGTTGTTCACACGTCTTGGAGTCTTTGTGAGAGGCTGGACCCTCGAAGCAGTCCTCAGCACCTGTCAGGACGAAGATCACCATGTAGGTGTTGAGGACCTGTTTGAGCAGCTCGAAGGATTGGTCAATCAGAGTCTGGTGGTCCCTATGCCCTTGGAAGAACGTCTGCCTGTCGAGGAGACAATCCAGAGGTTCCGGTTCTTAGAGCCTATTCGTGAGTACGCTTTGAAGCGGCTTCAGGAGAGTGGGGAGGAAGAAGCACTCTGTTGGCGACATGCACACTATTATCTCCTACTAGTTGAGCGGATTGAGCCAGACCTAGGCGCAAGCCAGCGGTACAGGGCCGTCCAACAACTAATTGGCGAGCAAGACAACGTGCGTGTCGCTCTGGCTTGGGCTATTGAGCAAGGAGAAGCTGAGATCACTCAACGCTTCTGTGGTGCTCTTGGTCTGTTCTGGGAGTCACGTAGTCAGTTCCAAGAGGCGCATCGCTGGATCGGGGCCGCTTTAGAAATGGGAAAGCACACTTCAGTAGAGGTGCGAGCAAAACTGACACTGGCAGCATCACGGTTGACTAACTGGGAGATGGCACTTGAGCACTCCAGGGAGCTCGCACAGGAGGCACTGTCCCTTTATGAAGTGTGTGGAGATGCCAGAGGGAGAGCCAAAGCACTCTTTCAAGTGGGCGATGCCTGGTATATGCAAGGCGAGTACACCTTGGCAACAAGGTACTTAGAGGAAACCTTGAATCTGCAACGCGAGCTAAGTGAGCCACGTGGAGCTGCTTTGACCCTTAGGAGGCTCGGAGCCATTGCGACGTTGCAAGGAGACTTTGATCGGGCTGAGGTCTACTTAACTGAAGCATTAACCTTCTTCCAGCAGTTTGGTGAGTCCTGGGGATTGGGTAGCATCCTGGTCGATTATGGTGTGTTGACAGTAGTGCAGGGAAAGCTTCTCCAGGCCCTCAGCCCATTCAAGGAAGCGATGCTGCTGGCACAGGAGATCAAGCAGAGATACAATCTAGCTATCGCCTTGGCTGCATTAGGATGTGCATTGGGAGTTGCTAGCAGTGCGAGGTATACAGCCCTACTATGTAGCACAGCAGAAATCCTCTTTGAACAGACTGGCACGGCGCTACCACCTGCCTACCGTTCTCTCTATCTAACCTATTTGATGAGCATCCAAGCACAGGTGGATGAAGAGACATGGCAAAGGTGGTGGGAGCAGGGAAAAAGCCTTGCATCAGAGCAGGCAGTGGCCCTGGCCCTTGAAGGCTGCCAGCATTCCCTATCTCAGCGAGAGCTTGAGGACTGTGACTGGATATGATAATAGTGTCTGCAATGCAGAGGTGCGCTAGTGACTCTCCAAAACATCCTTTAAGGTCTGTAAGTCGAGCCATAGGATACGTTGGACAGTGCGCACAGCCAGCGTTTCGGTCTGTGGAAAGACAAGATCGAAGGATTGTTCAACTCCTATGGTGATCTGCGTACCACAAGTTCTCGGCTCAAAGCGTAGGCATACTAGGCTAGGAACAGTTCCCACAATGCTTTTATAGGTTATGCGGCGAAAAGGTATCCACTCGATCACTTCATAGGTCGTCTCTACAATCTGATCCAGCAATTTCGACCGCTCATGAAAAGTGCTACCTACCCTCATTGCCGCACGCGGGGTATCGGTTATAGCTATAAGGGTACTTCTCCATACGAATGAATCGACAGAATTGGTCACATAAGAAAAAACCTCTTCAATTGACTTGCTAATCTCGACGCTGACTTCAACGGGCATCATGGCTCTTTTCTCCTTCAACCATGTGCTAAATGTGTCCATCATAACCTCCTACTACCAGAAACTCCCGCTCCTGCCTCTTCTGCTGAGTACTAGCCAGAGCACCAATATGTCTAAGTATCTATCCTTAATCCCTGTCTCACAAGTTCTGCCTAGGACCTAGAAGAAGCATACCCGTTACACAGCAGTTGAGAAAGGAATTTCTTGATACAAAAATGATACAAAAACTGTGTTTACTGTTCCATATAAGCCTTGGTAGCGAACGCGGCGATGATAATAGAGATGTTCCCGAAGATGCCCACAGCCTTAACATTCGCTGTCTGGTCGGTTTACCAGTTGTAGAGACACTGGAAGCGATGGTGGAGGTCATGGTGAAGTACTAACCGATCTTGGGACGCTCCTGATCTTCGCCCTCCCCAGCCTGCATTTGACTAGCAAGAATAGGGCAATACCTCACCATCTTGTAAAACTTCAAAAACCATGGCTCTTTTCCCAAGGTGATTCGAATGATGAATGATGCCAGAGTTTCTTGGACCCTCGTCGCCGTTGTCCGACTAGGAAAGAAGAAGCATCTACCCCTATTTGATGGTGTCTATGAGTCGCTGAAGCTTTTAAAGAGTCTCCCTGAAGGAGGTTGGAAATGGATTAACACTGGCGAGACCGAGACCGATGCCGTCGATTCCTGTTCTTTTAAAGTAGAAATGTTTACAAAAAATGCAAACATTTCTACTTTTATTTTTAAGCAGCTTAAATGCCAACGCCACTTTATTGAATTATCATTGCTTTCTGCTCTACTCCTTTTCCACACAACACATCCAAGTAGTGGGTAGATGCACAAAAGCGAAACCAGATCAGCCTTAATAAAGAAGGCCAATTTATGCTCGGTCGAGTATCCTGTCTCCACCAAAGATGTTTCTTTTCTTGAATGGGGGAGGCGTCGTTGCCAACTGCCATGCCGTTAACCTCCATCCTGGGTAGAGAAACCACGGGTCTGCTAAGACGAAACGCTCGTCCTCGACCCAAGCAGGGATGGGCAAGCCATCCTGGATGCAGAGGTGTTCGACCATCGCGGAAAAGAATGCAGCCCATTGGTGGTGGTCGAAGGACTCGGATGATGCGAGAGGGACGGCAACCAATTCGCAACGGTCTTTCACGTCCTCGCGTCGCCATTCATCTAAAAAATCCCCAATGGCAATCCACGGGTCCTCACTATCAAGAAGGCGTTGAAAACTTTCTTCACTCGTATATCGATGCCACCAATAGAAAGAACTTGTTGTCGCCATAGCTGTACTCCTTTATGTTCTCTTTATGACTCAAAGAGATCCGCTATGAGGTACTGCACCCTTACATCCACGCGCTCTTGAGGAACGTATTTTGCGACAAGCGAGAGCAGTTCCTGCTCGTTGGCAATATGTAGCACCTTAATCAGCACTTTGGCGTCTTCGATGTCGCGTGGACGACCTGCAATAACCTTCATCGTTAAAAGATAATCTAACGCTGGGAGGTAAACATTCAATCCAGGATATTGTTTCCAGAGAATAGTAGGAGGTTATGTGTACAGAAAGCCTTTCGCTTCATCGTTAAGCCAATCTCGTGCTAACCCTTCGCGTTGTACGACGATGACAACGGCCTCACGAATCAGTGGTGCATTGCCTCCTTCAAACGAAGCATCAATGTCTTGCGTCATTGCTCGATTTCCCACTTCAAGGAGCATGACAGCTCCTCCAAGCAACAAAATGTTTCCAGTGGTGTTCCTTGCTTGCAACTCGTGACCGAGCAAGCGTAAGTGAGGAGTTAGCGGTATGGGCAATTATTGAAGAAGCAAAGAGACTTCTTGAGGAGAAGAACGGTGAGAGTGAGGCAGAAAATAGCTTTGACGATTTTATAGATGTATATTTTGAAGATACAGATTTTTTGTATCTCTTCGAGAACGCCTATTATGATGGCATTGAGGAGACACAATTAGGCCAAGTAATGGGCATCTCTTCACTTGCTTTTGACAACTGGTTTCTGCCATTTTCCGATAAACCTTCTCGAATAGCACATCCTTATGTCTCCCGAGTTCGCGTTTAACTCTTAAAAATTTATGAGAAGGAATGACTGCTATTGTAAGCAGACACAAGTCATGTCACTGGATATTGCTGACGAGCGGCTACAAGAACACGCCGTACTGTTTCATACGACACATTATACTCCTTTGCGACCTTGCGAAGCGATTCTTGATTCTCAACGACCCGCCGTACCACATTCGACCATTCCGTCGGAGAAATCCCATGTTTCAGTTTTGCAGAAGCTGACCGTTTTCTTGCCACTGAAGCAAGTGGAACATTCAGCTCCACTTGCAGTTGTGCGAGGACCTGGTGCAACTTAAGATACAACTTCCCACGAGGCTCAAGAAAGAGCATGAGCGTTGGCGAGAGAGGACCCGTTGCCAACCAGTTCCGTTGCTCAAGAAGAGTATAATATCCCCCAGAACCTTGGTTCATCCGCAACTTGATCCTGTTGGCAAACCTTCCTAACTGGGTGTGGCAAGAAAGAATAGCTCTTCAAAGAAAGAGAGTTTCAATTTTAAGCACCATGAGAGAAGGAAGCTACGATGCTCAAAGGTGAACCTATTTATCCGATTCCTCCCGAAACTATCCGTATTGCCAAAGCAGTTTTTCCAAAGGGCAGTCTCTTTATGAAGATGCGTGATGAGTTAGGCAGTCTCTATACCGATGAACTGTTTGCTGATCTGTTCTCAAAAGAGGGTCAGCCTGCTCTTGCTCCATGGAGACTTGCACTTGTAACCGTGATGCAGTTTATTGAGCAGTTGCCTGATCGTCAGGCAGCCCACGCAGTACGTGCTCGTTTGGATTGGAAATACGCTTTGAGCTTGGAGGTAGAAGATGAAGGCTTTGATTTCTCGGTTCTTTGCGAGTTTCGTACGAGGCTCATTAATGGACAGGCTGAATATCGCCTCTTTAATACAATACTCGATCTGCTCAAGCAAAGGCAACTCATCAAAGCGGGAGGGCGGCAACGAACGGATGCGACCCATGTTGTTGCTGCAATTCGTGCGATGAATCGAGTAGTCTGTGTGGGTGAAACGTTGCGGGCAGCCCTAAATAGCTTAGCAGAAGTTGCGCCAGAATGGTTGCGCTCGTTTGCTCCTGATGAATGGTATGAGCGGTATGGACATCGTGTAGAAGATTACTGGTTGCCGAAAGACAAAGCAAAGCGTCTTGCCTGTGCGGAAATGATGGGTGATGACGGGGAGCAATTGCTGAACGCGGTTTTTACAACACCTCGGCTGAGGTGGCTTCAATCCTTGCAAGCAGTACAGATATTGCGGCAGGTATGGGTGCAACAATTTGAAATCACAGAAGGGAAACGGCACTTTCGCTCCGATGACAATATTCCACCTCCCGCAAAAATGATCTGTTCCCCCTATGATACCGAGGCAACCTATGGACGAAAATTAACTACATGGTGGGTCGGGTACAAGGTGCATCTGACGGAGAGTTGTGATGAAGATCAACCCCGATTGATCACTCATGTAGAAACAAGCCGAGCGGGAAATGGAGATGCGGATGTAACTCCTGTGATCCATCAAGCCCTCGAGGAGAAGCACTTGCTTCCCAGCGAACATCTCACTGATACCAATTACGCCGAAGCGAAACAATTTCTTGAGAGCCGCTCTACGTATGGCATCGACTTGATTGCCCCCACCCGATCTGACCACAGGTGGCAGGCCAAAGAGAAGCAGGGTTTTGACGCCAGTAGTTTTCAGATGGACTGGCAAGCACAAAAAGCGACGTGTCCTGCTGGTCACGAAAGTTTGAGTTGGTCACCCACACGAGATAGATACAACAATCAAGTGATCAGAATCAAGTTTTCCGTCAAAGATTGTGAGGGTTGTCCTCTGAAAGTTCATTGTACAACAGCCCCAAGACGAATGATTTCAATACGGACCCAAGAGCACCATGAAGCTTTACAACAAGCGAGAGCTCGACAAAAAGATGCAACGTTTTGGGAGAAATATCGTGCGCGATCAGGGATTGAAGGAACAATTTCACAAGGTGTGAGAGCATTTGGGATGCGTCGGAGTCGATACCGAGGGATGAAGAAAACGCATCTTCAGCATCTCGTGTGTGCAACGGCGCTCAATGTGGTTCGTACTTTGGCATGGCTGAATGAAACTCCACTAGAAAAGACACGTGTTACACGATTTGAGGCTTTAGCCTTTGCCGCTTAAAAGAGGTTCGCCAACAGGATCAACTTTCGTGCAAGGAAGTTACAACCCTGTTTCGTATATACTTAGAGAAGAAGAATTGGTCGAAGTAGGGGGTGTGCATGATTTCCTTTCCTTTTCATATTCCTGGTTTTGTCGTTACTTCGGTGAGAGAAGAAGCGACGCTCGTCATGGTTGATGCCATTGCGCAGTCACGCATCGCGGTTTGCCCTCAGTGTCATCAGCCATCAGCATCCATTCACAGTTACTACTAACGGTCGCCTCAAGACCTGCCAATGAGCGGCAAGAGAGTCCGATTGGTGCTCCAGATGCGGCGATTTCGCTATCACAACGCTGTCTGTCAACAACAAACCTTTGCGGAACGCTTCCCTGATGTGCTTGTCAGTCACGCTCAACGAACCGACAGGCTCACAGCGACGCTCACCTATGTTGCCCTTGAAGTGAGCAGTGAACCAGGAGCGCGTCTGCTCACTCATCTCGGTATTGGAGTCAGTCCAGATACCCTTTTGCGTCTTGCAAACAACGTTACTGAACCGCCACAAGATGCTCCAAGAGTGCTCGGAGTCGATGATTTCGCCTTCCGACGTGGTCGTTGCTACGGAACGTTACTTGTTGATTTGGAGACTCATCGCCCTGTCGATCTCTTACCTGATCGTCGTGCTAATACCCTTGCACGTTGGCTACGAGCGCACCCAGGAGTAGCCTATGTGAGCCGTGATCGTTCGCCAGAGTATACGCGTGGTGTCAATGAGGGGCACCAACTGCCCAGCACATTGCTGATCGCTGGCATGTTTTGAAAAACTTGCGAGAAGCGTTGGAGCGTCTGCTGGGTCGAGTTCACACACACCTCAAACACTGCTATGAAACCTCGATTGGTCCTGTTCGTCCTCGTGGCAAGCACCGACGCACGAAAGATGAACTCATGGCTTCGGAGGTTGCTCGTGGGTCTCCCCCACTTTGGTATTGGTGGCGAAATCGGTTGGCTGCATCAGGCAACTGCC
>CAXUHF010000018.1:0-54273 GCA_964250765.1 uncultured Ktedonobacteraceae bacterium
TCCAAAACCGTTCCGAACAACACGTGCGCTTGGGGCCCACCCAAAACCCCACAGCTTGTTCTCCTCACTCTTTGCAAATCCAAACGTTGCCATTCCCCCCAATTCTGGTATAATTAGCATGCGCGTTTCCGCCTTTGGTATGCATAAGAGGAATAGCGTATCGGGAGTGTATATATTTTTCGCACAGGCTTGTTTGCGCCGTGCGTACACGTATTTATTTGGAAGGCTGTCCCTATGCTCATTACACGTGTTGAGTTGGAGAACATCAAGAGCTATAAAAGAGTTTCGGTAGACTTTCGCCCTGGCACGACTGCCATTAGCGGCTCGAATGGTGCAGGTAAGACGACGTTGGTTGAAGCGATTGGCTATGCTTTGTTCAACCATCTCCCGTACAAGCAGGATCAATTTGTACGTGAGGGCGAAAAGTATGGACGTATCGTGATACACCTGATTGGGAGCGATGACCGTCCCTACATCGTCGAGCGACGTTGTGGCTCTGGCGCACGCTGGTTTATGACGGATGAGGAGTCAACTGAGCGGCTTGAGCAGGGAGCCGACATGCAGGACCGTCTGCACGACCTGTTCGGCATTGACCGTGAACGTCCACTCGACTCGCTCTTCAAAGATGCCCTTGGTGTGCCACAAGGCACGTTTACAGCTATTTTCCTCGAAACCGCCAGCAAGCGCAAACAGACCTTTGATGCACTCCTCCAAATCGAAGACTACAAAACGTCCGCCGAATATTTGTTGCAGGTCAAACACTATTACGATGAACAGATCGCAACACAGCGTATAAAAATCAACGAATTAACAATTCGGACAAGTGAGCTAGGAAACTGGCGAGTGCAACTTGCCGCCATCCAGCAGCTCGATGAGCAACAAAAGCAACAAAATATTGTGTGGTCTGAGCAACTTTCCGTAAACATCGGGCAACTTACTACGCTCAGCGAACAGCAACGCCAGTTAGAGCAACTTAACCAACACTTTAAAAACAGCCAAACCGCACATGACAATGCACAACAGGTACTTGGTATCAACGAGAGATTCCTACAAGAGGCTCGGACCGCGCAAGAGATTATTCTTGCTAGCCACGACGACTTTCAACGCTATCAGCAGGCAGAACAAGCACTGCTAGGCTTGCGCAAAGACGAGCAACAACGCAATAAGCTCCGTGAGCAACACACGAGACTGCATACAGCAAAAACCACGATTGAGACGAAGCAACGCGGCTTACGCGAACGCCTTGAGGAAGTGGCTATCGCTAAACAACGGATCGAGGAACTTGCGGTATCAGTCACACAACAGATTGAACTAGAGAAGCAGCGTGACGACCTGAAGGATAAGGTATCACGTTATGGTCAGGTCATGAAAGAGGGTACACGCCTACGTGATACTCTTGATGAATATAAGAAGAAACAAGCAGACCTGCAACACCGTATTCTTATGATTGAGCCATTGCAACCTGTTGCAGACCGCTTCCTTGAGTGGAACGAACAACTCAATCAATTACAAATACAGAGTAACGAACGACGTACCAAGCAACAAAGCCTACAAAAAAATCGTGAAGACCTAGGCAATAAACAACGTGACCGTGATACCACTTCCGACAAACTACGCAAGATAGAAGCCGCCATTGAAAAAATAGAGGAGCATCGGCAGGAAGCCGAGGAGATGCCCACACTTCTGTTGCAACGCTCTAAGCTGACCGCACGTCAGAACCGACTGGAAGGCAACATTGAAGGCTATGTAAAATCACGAGCGCAATCTGCTGGCGGTCAATGCCCTCTGCTGCATGAAACGTGTCGCAACATTCAAGGACGCGGATTGGTAAGCCTTGAGTCCTACTTCGACGGCCTCTTAACAACTGAACATGCGGAACTTGCGAGTGTTGTACAACAGCAGCAGAATGTGACGGAACGCGAGCAACAGATTAAGAAATATGTTGAGGGACTCGACAAGTTAGGCTTGTATATCGAGCGACGCGATATCTATGTTGAGCAATTACAAAATATTGCCTTCCAGATCACAAAACTTGAGCGCGACATAGAAAGTCTCACTGAGGATTTGGACATACTCGCAGGACTTGATGCAAGAATGAGTGAGACCAGGAAAAGCTATGATGAGAGCAAGGACGCAAGTAAGCAGGTAAGCGACCTTCCCGGCCTGTATAAGCAAGTGCAGCAATATCAGGAACAAATTCAAGCAGGAGACGCTACTCTGACCGAGTTACGCCAGGAGCTAACCGAGTTAAAAGGTAGTGAGAGTCTTCTCAAACAAACACAAAATGAACTTGCGGGCTTAAATGATCCACGTTCACGCAGCAAAGCACAGCAAAACGTGATTGAGCAAGAAGGCAATTTCATGCGACAGTTACAGATAGAGGAGCAGCACTTACAAGACGTACAGCAGCAGATGCATCTGCTCGACACACAGCTGGTGCAGTATGCCGATCTTGACAACCTACTGCAACAACAGGGAGTGCTTCGCCTAAGCAGTCTCAACGGCTATCAGAACTATCTTAAAAATGAGGATGTTGCGCGCTTATTACCGGAACGCGAACAGGCATATCAGCACCAGTTACAGATAGCCTCGGAAGCGGTTGAGCAGTTGCAAGTTGCATCACAGGCGTTTCAGGATGCAGACGCAGCCTTTGATAGAAATGAATTACTTTTCGCACAAGCAGAGGTAGATCGGCTGAAAGATAGCCTTGCCACTCTAAAACACGAGATAGAGCGCAATCAGCATGATATGCACACCTTGGAAGGACAGATTGCGCAGGCCGAGATATTGTTACAAGAGTTAGAGCTAGCCCAAAAAGAGCAGCAAACGCTTGAAGACTTGAACACGATGATGACGCAATTTCGAGGTTATATTAAAGAGGCTGCACCACATGTCTTAAAGGCTATACTCGCCGATATTTCAGCCGAGGCTAATCGTATCTTTGGCGAGATTATGGGAGACCGCACGGCACAACTCTCCTGGCAAAACGATTACGAAATTATTCTACGGCGACAAAGTACGAACCGCACGTTTGCCCAATTGAGTGGCGGCGAGCAGATGAGCGCAGCCCTGGCAATTCGTCTAGCTCTGCTCAAAAAACTTTCGACGCTTAATCTTGCATTCTTCGACGAGCCAACGCAAAACATGGATGAACTGCGGCGCATGAACCTTGCAGAGCAGATACGGCGCGTGCGTGGCTTCGACCAACTGTTGGTCATTAGTCATGATGATACATTTGAGCAGGGACTGGATAGTATCGTGCGGCTCTCAAAAGAGCAGGGTGAGACTCGTATTGTGACAGACGAAGAGGCTGAGCGAGAGCGGGTACTACACTATGCTTCATAAGGGCAAACTGCAAGCGGCATTAAATGCCAAGCGCACACAATTCGCGCTCTACGATGGCTCTTTTAGTGACCAACTCAAACTCTATCAAAACGTGCTTGAGATGCTGCATCAAGACTATGCATCGAGCGAACAGCTTGAGTTTACGTTGCCGCCAGAGGGAACGGTAACAGCGGGTGCACGTCCAAGTATTGAGTTTGATCGCTGGCTCGTCAGCGCGGAGCAACAGGACTATACCGGACCCGTTTTTCCCTTTGGCGCGGAGTTCACCAATCATGAACAGGCGCGCCAATGGGCTGAATGCATTGAGGGTGTGACCACGCTTGCCGTTGATGGCAGTCAACTGATGCCGTGGCGTGATGCCTCAATTCCAGTGGCATTAGTGCAGGTCGGCTTCTTCGCCAATCCTCATGCACAGGGACGCCCCTATACAAAAGATGTCCGTATGGAAGTCCTGTCACCGGAAGAGATTGCGGAAGACCCTCAGCAAGAAAAAAACGACAAGAGCGATCAGGACGGCTATCCCTATTCGGATATGATGGTTACGCTGCGGAGACATCTGCTAGAGGTCGAGACGTTGCGCAACCAGATGGAACAGTGCGCGAACGCACGGAAGGCTGACGATCCCGCACATAGTCCCGTTGTCTTCTTTGACGGTTCGCTGGTCGTCTCGTTTGCTCTGACGATGCCAAGTCCATATCGAGAGCAATATATTGGTGCCGCAACCTCGCTCCTTGAAGCCTCCGAGCGGTTACGTGTGCCATTGGTTGGCTATATCGACACTAGCTATGCACGCGATATCATTACTATGTTGCGACGTCTCGACGATACAAAACAGCGACCAGTGCTACGTGACACCAAGAAAATACATGACGCCCTACTGTGGAGTGGGCACCTGCGCTGGGGAGACCGCACGCCTGCGATGATCTGTGCGCGTGGTGACATCCTTCAAAGCTATGGTGAATACCGTGACTGTGTGGCCTTCTGTTATCTACAAACCACGGCCAAACATCCACCCGCTCGACTGGAATTTCCACGCTGGATGATCGACGATGGTGTATTAGAGCCTGTGATGGACGTGGTACGTGCCGAGGTAATCGCTGGCAATGGCTACCCTTACGCCATCGAAACAGCAGATGCAGTTTCGGTAATCACCATGCAGGACCGCGACGAGTTCTATGCCCACTTCAAAGCCTTCGTCGAGAAGCAAGGGGGCAAGTTTATCTTCTCCAGCAAATCACAAAGCAAGGGACGTAGAAGATAAAAAGGGAGTCTTGCCTATCTAAAGGCTCTTTTCAACCACATTTTTGTAAAGAGCAATCAATTGCAGACGTTCTTTCTCCCAGCATAAATCGTTCTGGGCTGCCTTTAATGCGTTTCTATGCATGGTAGCAAGCACGTCTCTATTTGCAAGCATTGCATTTATAGCATTGCCTACCTCTTCAGGCTGTGGTGTGGCTACAGTTCGACCCACGTTATAGTGATGAAGCACCTCGTTGACAGCCTCTAGCGAGGTTGCTAATACTGGCAGTCCAGCCATCAAATACTCAAAGAGTTTGTTCGGCAAGCACATCTGAACATTTAACGAATGCTCAGGCTCATAAATAATAAGTCCAATGTCTGCCGAAGCTGTCCATTCCAAAAGTTCTTTATAAGGAACGGGAGGAATAATCTTGATACGTTCAGCAACTCCCTCTTCACGTGCAAGAGCCTCTAATTCTTGGAGTGTATCCCCCATACCTTTACCCATGAAGACAATCACAACATCTTCGCGTAGAAAGGTTGCGGCTCGAACCAGGACATCCAATCGTCGATCTGATTGTATGTTACCTTGATAAAGGGCGATTCGAGTCTCCGGTGCGAGATGCAAATATTGTCGCAATCGGTCATTTTTGCTGACCTCTTTATATACAGGAACATTGCGCACAAGTGTTACAGAAGAGGGATGATAACGTGTTCTCATCTCTTGCGCAATAGGTGCCGAAACAGTGATAACGCCTTTGCAATGACGTATCATAAGAGTGAGAAAAGAGATCACTAACGTCCTCATCCAATGCCAGCGTATATGTATATCAGATAATGGTAGTTCGTGTGCATCAAATACAAGGGGTTTTCGGCATATCAGAGATGCGATATAACATGCTGGTAAAGCTGTAACATCATGTGCATGATAGATATCTGTGGGCTGCATTATCAATGAATATATACCAACTATGAGTAATTGAATAACCTTTAGCAATTTTCCTTTTTTGAAACGCGTAGTGGCGAATGAGCGCGGCATAAGAATGTGTTTCACAGGGATACCGCGTATACTTTCTTCTGCGGGACATGTTCCCTTACTTTCAATATCAAGAATGGAAACAGCATACCCTTGTTCTCTAAGTGTTACAGCCTCTCGCAATACGCGCTCGTCTGTACGTACCGATCCCCAAACATGCATGCTGACCAAGAGATTTTGTATTCCTTCGTGCTTTTCTACCACTACTATGTTATCTAGTAGTACAGTTTCCATGATACAAACCTTTCTAACGTCTATATATCTTTTTTTTGGCTTCGTGAAGGAAACCATCCAAGTAGAGCCAAGCATCCTCCATAGAAAAAGAGAACAATTATATATATTACCCATGTCAGGTATAGATTCTTGTCTCGTACTACCATATCCGTAACGATATAGAGAGCAATCCCAAGAAAAAGAGCGAGGACAAAACGAGCAACTTCATAAGGAACGGGATAAATTCTTTGATTTATGATGTATGCAAGAATTGTTAATACAAAGTAAGCCATCAGTGTTGATACCGCCGCACCCATTGCTCCATATATTGGAATCAAGATAAGATTGGCAATGACATTTATAATCGCTGCTGATGAAGTCAAAAGGACCGCGAGCCAGGTTTTTCTGGTTATAGACACGCCCGTCATAAAAATGTTGTAAATACCATAAAACATAATAGACATCGCTATAACAGGGATAATAGGGGCTGATGCTTGATACGTTGGCGGAAAAAACAATCTAAGAATACTTGTACTGACTAAAGAGAGCATATATGCAGCAAAAAGTAAAACAAAACTGAACCAACGAAATACTACTCTGAAAACCGAAGCTGAGTCGTTGCGCTTTGCAATGCTAAACATAGCCGAAGGCCACGCTAGAGTAAATGGTGACAGTACAACAACACCCAACACTCCACCAAGGTTATAGGCTAAAGAATATCCGGCAGCCTGAGCTAATGATCCTAAAATACTCAGCAAATAACGATCTGACAATTGCAAAACCCATACTGATACAAAGGTAGAAACATTTGGTAGTCCAAAGCTTAACAACTCTTTTGCCATAGTCCACCGAAAACGTACACCTGCTTTAAACACAATATATGGCAGTATGCATATCACAACGACCAAATAACCCGTTCCTGTTGCCAATAAAGAACCAAGCAACGCTAAGTGCAACGCACCAATGAAAAATAGTGTAGCAGTTAACGTGACCAGGAGATTTGCTAGAGACAACACTGAAAAGAAGAATGGCTTGTTTTCGGCTCGTAACCATGAGAAACCCGGCACCGTCAGATTTTGTAGAAAAACAACAACTCCTGCTAATCTAATTACCTGTGTAAAGCTGATATCCCTAAACAGAAGAGTAGCAAGCAATGGTGCCGCCATAATGGTTGCAACGGCTGTGAGAAAAGACGTACCTACTAATAGGAGCATAACCGTTGAAAGAACTTTTCGACGGTCCTCTACCAATGCATAATCGTAGCTATATGAGCGAAAAAACGCAGAGCCTAAACCCATCTGTGTTAGTCCTGCGAGAAGAGTGATAGCTGTGCTTATAACGGCTAACGCTCCATAATCTGAGTGAGAAAGATTACGTGTCAGAAAGGGAGCAAGTACAAGCGCGACAAGAGGCGATGCTAGAGATGAAAGAGCATACACGCCAGAATTTTTCGCCAGTTTTCCCAGGTTTGCATATTTTTCCCTACTTTGCCCATCTGTTCTTACCTCTCCTCCAGAAATAGGTATAGCAGGCTGAACTTGCGTTGGCTGGTTCCAAATATCAGGTATAAAACAAGGAACAGGTATTCCTACAGCATCAAGGGATACAGATGTGTTCCATAAGTCAATATTTTTAGAAGGTAGCGTTAGTCGGGGAATACTTCTCATCAGTCGTGTCAATTCATGATCTGTTGTATTTTCTAAAATTTCTTCTGGTTTCTGTACTGTCATTATTTCCCTTCCTCCTTTCCGTTTCGTTTTTGGTTGCTTCAGCTAAGCTTCTGACCAGTATGTTGCACGTAGAAGAGTTCTTTTAAAGATAGCAGGGCTATGATATTTCTCAACGTATGTTCTAGCAGCACTTCCCATTCTCTGACAGCATTCAGGTTCGTTCACCAGTTGGAAGAGGGCGGTGGCGGTTGCATCTACGTCTTCGGCGGGAATAGCAATACCTCGATTATTAGCCAACAAGCTCGCATTCGATAAAGGTCTTGTAGAAGCTATAACGGCACATCCAGAAGCCATAGCTTCGAGCACTGCCATAGACATACATGCTCCTCTTACACTGGTGTATAAGAAGATATCGCTCATACCGAGAAGTGAAATAACGTCTGAAGTTGTTGTTTCTCCCCATAGGAAGACATTTTTTCCCAACTCAAATCGCTGAATTGTATCTTCTATATATGCCTGTAGGGGTCCTTCACCGGCAATAATTACGTGAACCAGAGAACGTTGATAAGGACTCAATGCAGCGAGAAGTTTACTAATAGCCTCCATAGCAATATGAATGCCCTTCTCAGGTGAAAGCCGACAGGTCATCACGATGACGCGGGCATTATTTTCAACACAATATTTTTTGCGCAAGAGTTCTTTCTTTTGTGGGTCGAGTGGGAGAAAAATTTTTGTGTCGATCATACTGCCAAAACGGGTCACTTTATAGGAAGGGATTCCGAGATAACTACAGACTTGTTCTGTCCCATCTTCACTTACTCCAGGGATGAGATAGGAATCGATGAAACGTGCAGAGATACGTGCAAGAAGTGTAAGCGAGGGCCAATATCCTTTAATCAGAAAACGTAACAGAATACGAAGTACAAAGTTCTTTTCAGAAAGAGCTTGCATACGCTCTACGCGATATGCTGAACTATTTAGCAGGGTCAAGTTCCCATGATCGACACACACAACTCGTGATCCTGCAAGTTTAGCTCCGAATGCAGCGAACGCTGCCGTAAATACTCCATCTTGTGGCAAGACAATATCGTAGTGTGAACGCAGCATTAAAGACGCTAACTTGATAAAACCAGTTACGACATACAGCCAGACGAAAGGAAATTGCCACGGCGACATCTTAGTAGTACCGAATGTATGAATGCACAAACCATCTGTATTTGCTCCCACTCGTTGTGTGAGATACTCGATTTGCCATGTATCAGTAGTTACTTGAGCCATCCCTTGCAAAACTGTTCGCATACCCCCTGTAAAGGGGAAGCTTGTGATAGGAACACATACACGGCGAAGGTGTGCATCCTGAGTCTGCTTAAAAACTTTTTTGCGTATCAAATCTGCTATAGAATGCCGATACACTTGTATATGACTCATAATTTGATAGCGTAGGATAGACGTACTGCTTCTTGTGTAGTTCTTCCAACGTGTGGCCCAACTCAAATACTGTTCAGAGTTATAATATTTTCCAAGTGCCTCTAATAAGTGTATATAGAAGCTGTGCTGTAATGGTGAAGCGAGTTTTTTATGCAGCAGGTCTTCGTATGTCCAAAAACTACAATCGAACTCGTGTAAAAGAGTGTCTAATGTTCTTAGTGCTTGTTGAGCGAGCAGTTCAATAGAACGATCATCAACAAAAGTTAGATAATCGTATAGTCCAATAAGCGCAACCATACATCCACCAAGAGCATGTGTTGCTGGATACATTGCCTTATCTTCAAAAAATACACCGTCCGCTCCTATGGGGAATGCAACGCCTCCATCAAGGATATCTACTTCAAGAGTACGAATCACTCTTCTCGCGATATGAAGAAATCTATGTTCATAAGTAAGTTGATAGGCTCTCGTAAGCAGAGAGAGTGCATATCCTTGTGTAGATGCAGATACATAAGTATGTGTGGGGGTGTTGCCATTCTTAGAGAAAGAATGCGCTTTCCAACCTCCGACACCTATAGAAATTTCATTGTCAATTAGCCATCCTACTTGTAGTAGAACGCATTTAGCCTCCTCTTCCGAAGGAGCATTACAGTAGAGATTCCAGTGAGCAAGACCGTATTGCGCTATTGTCGTAGGATCATACATTGCTCGTTGGCTATCATACGGTACGCCTAAACCATCTAGTGTTTGGTTAAGATATAACTCCATGTTTAAGGGATAGTAGGCAAGCGCAACATCTTCGCATTTCATTTTTTATGTATCCTCTTAGCTACATTTTGTGGGTTTTTAACTATCAAGGGAGATGAAACAACTCCAAGAACTAACCAACCCATAGACGACAGTGGGGGAAGTGTCCAACCCGGATTAGCAAGGCTGTTGAAAGTTAATGCAATAGTTACCGCCAATCCAATTGCAATGAGGGAGCGCATAGAACTGTTAGATTGAACCCAGTTGCGTAAAGCTAATACCATAGCAAAAAGGAGTAATACAATAAATAGGGCAGATACCGGTATGCCCCCTAGAGCGGCGAGTTCAAGGTAAGAGTTATGTGGATGGTCTAATGGAACAAACTGGTCGGGAACTCGATAAGGGTCTGCGCGTTGATAATAGACATAGCGACCTATGCCTAACCCTCCTAGAGGAAATGCGCGAATCACTTGTATACCAGTTTGCCACGCCGCGATACGTAACCGTGTCTCACTTGGTGCTGTCGCATGTTGTAGTTGTAGATTTATTTGTGTGGGAAAGAAGATCACAAGCAGTAACATTGTAAGAGCACAAAAGGCTAAGAATTGGAGCCGATACCTTGTATTCCCTACTAAGACAAGAAATAATAGTGTGCCAGCAACAGCACCTATCCATCCCGCCGTGCTGTACGTTGTCAACAAGGCAAAAGACAGTAAAGCTATTTCCAGGCAGCAGATAATTTTCTCGGTGAAAGAAAGGTTTGTTGCTAATAATCCAATGGGTATTAACAGCATGAGAGCTAGAAATGCGCCATTTGAATCAGGATTTATGAGATAGGCACCAGTACGAGATACTCCCGATGTATCGAGTTGATAATTTGCAAGTGAGGCAAGTGCTGCATCGTAGCGTGCCGATTTAAAGAGAAGCGCACCATTCAAATATTGAAGTATTGTAACGGCAGCAATAAACCCTCCAAAAGCGGCAACCATCTTAAAGAAATGCTGCATACGCAAAGCGTCACGCGCCAAAAGCATTCCTAGCCAGAAAATGATCAGAGGAAAGAAAATAATATTGAAATAGTAGTAAGCACTATCAAGAGCATTTATACCGCGTAGCGCAGGGAAAATAGAGATAATGATAAATAAGAGCCATATCCACAGACCTCGTGGGACTACCCAGGGACGAGAAGCAGATCTCGTTAGAAAGGCAATGCCTAGTAACGCAAGCGTTATTATTTGTGCAACGAAGGCTAGTCCTAAATAGAAGTCCACATACAGTTTGACAATCAGAACAACTACCGCCATGAACTCGTCTTGCTGAAGTATACTAGCAATGAACAGTATCAATGTACCAATTATCGCAACACCTACAAGAAAATTTGTTATTCCTACAACCGCTCCAAACAAGAAAGCAACTGCCACTGTGACAAGAAAGAACAGGGGAGGCGTAGAAAAATGTTGCTTAAAGATATGTATATGCTTTAACATGTTACCTTCTCGCGCTTTGTTTCTGCTCTATACTCTGCTCTGGAGTGCTATAGTAGTTGTAGTAAGAATACTCAGTATTTTTACGGTTATGATTCTCTTTATTTATAACTGTTCCAATAACGCTCGCACCGACTTTCTCCAGAATAGCTTTCATAGACTTGAGATGATTTTTATTCGAGCTGTTAATATCTGTTACCAGAAGCGTACCATCTATCTTTGAGACAAGAATGCTCGTATCAGATAGTCCCAGGAGAGGAGGTGTATCAAAGATTACAACTTCTGCCCCACATGTAGCCAGAGCTTTAAAGAAGCGGTTCATCGCTTTTGAGTCTAGCAGTTCTGGCGGATTAGGTGGTAATGGACCAGAAGGCATGACCAACAAATTTGGAAAACTCACTGAATGCATATATGGTTTCAGTGAAAAACTCGAAGATGTGAACGGGCCGATTGTGCTGATAGACGGCTGATTGGGCAAAGAAAACTGCATTTGTGCAAGTGCTATTGTGGCATTACTCAAACCCATTTTATCCGGTGGAATGGCAAAATTTTTGTGAACGGTTGGACGCCGTAAATCGGCATCTATCAGAAGTGTACTCTTTCCAGCCTTTGCCAGAAATATAGCGAGGTTAGCCGCAATCGTACTTTTCCCTTCGCCAGGAACAGCACTTGTCACCGCGATAAAGCGTAAGGGTTTATCAAGGCTCGAAAAGCCGACATTTGTGCGGAGAATACGATAGGACTCAATGTTAGCGGCATGACCTTGTGGATTAAGAACTTCCTCACCTTTTGCTGTATTTGCACGCCATACAGTCCCTAAAACAGGCCAACCGAGTAATTGAGCAAGTTCATCGGCAGTTCTCACACGTATATCTAGCTGATCGAAAAGCAGTGCTAGCACTATTCCCAGGAATACACCCACAACCAGACCGATAGCTGTATTGAGAAGTATCTGTGGCTTTACAGGAACAAGAGCAGGTTGGGCAGGTTGCACGATGCGTAAAAAGTCACCACCTTGAGCTTCCGTCAGTTCTAGTTGAGCAAGTACATTTTGCCACTGCGTGTAATGCTCTTGTAGCCCTGCTAATTGTGCCTGAAAAACAGCTACTTGTGATTGCTTGCCTCCTTGATTCTGTAACTGTATTATTTGCGTTGTGAGACCATCAATTTGTTGACGCGTCGCTTTCAGGTCCTGTTGAATCCTCTGCTGTGAAAGCGCGTTGTCCTGTTGCGTGATCTGAAGTTGTTGTTTAATCAGGGTAGTAGCAATATTGTTCGCAATTTTCGCGGCCTGACTTGGACTAGTATCTTCGACATCTATCTGGAAGAGCTGTGTGTTTAGCTTTGTCGTCGATGTCACTTGCTTTGCAAGTTGCTCGACCGTTAAGCCATCGTAGTGCGAGGCCACCTCACGTAGCACAGGATCGCTTGTGGCAAGTTGCGATTCGGTTTGTACCAGTTGATCGCTAGCAAGAAGACTGCTGATATCTGATTGGCTATTTGATGATTGAATAGCGACTTGAATAAGTACCGACGACTGATAAACTGGCTTTACTACCTTGCTACCGATATACGTTCCTATTCCTATTGTTATAATGCAGATGACGATAAGCATCCAACGCTTTATTAACACATCCCAATAATTTGCAAATGTCATTGTCTTTCTCCTGTACTTCGTAGAACTGTGGACTAAAAAGATACATAGAGGCGTTCTACGATAGTTGCTCTATCCATTAGGTTACACACCATGACCAAAGAGCACTTCACGAACCGTACTTAAGATAATCAAGATATCCAGCATAAAAGATTGATGTTTGATGTAATAGAGATCGTATTGCACCTTTACTAAGGCATCATCGTTCGTATTACCATAGCGGTACTTTACTTGTGCCCACCCCGTCAGTCCAGGCTTCACCAAAAGACGACAACGATAGAATGGTACAGTTTTCTCTAACTCTTGTGCGAACTGCTCTCGCTCAGGTCTTGGTCCTACGAGACTCATATCGCTCCGTAGAATATTGAATACCTGCGGTAGCTCATCAAAGTGTGTTGTACGCATGACTCTCCCAATGCGTGTTATGCGCGGGTCTTTTTTCGTAGCCCATAGCGCATGCCCTTTCAATTCGGCATCTGTATGCATGGAGCGAAATTTGTACATAGAAAAAGGTTTCCCTTGCAAGCCTTGCCGCTCTTGACGGTAAAATATGGGTCCCGGCGAGTCGATATATATCAAGAGTGCCACGATGGGGAGTAACAGGAGAAGAAACGCAGACCCAACAAGACCAAAGGTAACATCCATGACCTTGCGCCAAAACAGGTACAACGGTGAGATTACAACCTCTAACGGGAGTGCGAGATACCATTGGTCATGAATATGCTCTACTGGAATTTTTCCAGTCACATTTTCGTATGCAATTGTCATAGGCACAACCGAAATTCCAGATTGAGCCATATCAATGATGACCTTAAATAATTCTGGATACTGATGGTAATCAATCGCTGGAATAACCATATCTATCAAACGATCTTTTCCTAGCTGAAATAGCTTGCTTTTATCTCCCAGCACTGCTAGTCCTTCTTCTTGTTGTGCCCCCATTCCTCCTTCATCTATATAGCCAAGCACTGTTGCAAAAGAGCTTTTTGTAGTATGCAGTTCGTTTGCGATAGTTTTACCAGCAGGTGTAGTGCCAACAATAACCGCGCGTTTACGAAAGCGTGGTAATCTCATTATGCTGGCAAATAGTACACGCCATACGCACAGAACGCATAAGATTGACACAAAGCAGAGCAACAGTATTGTAAGGTATGAACTGATATCTTGTGCTAGAAATGGAGAAGTAAGTATGAGCCACGCGCCTAACACAAGAGTAAGTGTAAATATAATGTTTACCGCGCTTCTCAAACCGCTTGTGGCCTTCTGTATGTCATATATTTGTGTCACCCGCGATGCGGCACTCCACAGTAGTACGGCAAGAAGGACTCCCACAATTCTTATATCCCCAATACTGGAAGTGTTTTGTAGCACTCTTAAAAATAAGTGGAAATGTGGGAGAGATGTGAGCAAAAGGGCAAGTACGCTCCCAATAAAAATACTATCGCCTAGCATCAGGCCGAGATACCACATCATTTGCGAATATCTTCGATGCTCACGCTTTTTCTCTTTTTGTTCCACATCATACATTTGTCTGCTCTCCGCAAGAGCCTTTGTTACTTGTATGTCTGTCTGCTCCATAACGACTTTCCCTTTTTCTTAACCAGGTGACGTAGCAAATTTCTCAAACACTCCCAAGCTCATAAGTACGCATATCTCACTTTCCCCTGAAAACCGACTGAAGATGAGCATCAAGTGTTGCTGTGAGAGTGTTGTAGTCAAAACGGCCCTCAACATAGGCTCGTCCATTTTTTCCCAATTGCCGCGCAACCTCAGGATGCTCGTATAAAAAAAGAATGCTTGTTGCAAGTTCAGTAGCATTTTCAGGCTCTACATGTAGTGCGGCCTTTGCTTCTTCGACCGCCATACGACATGCCTCACCGTTTAGTGCCACGATGAGAGGACGTTCGGTCGCCATTGCCTCGTACATTTTCATGGGCAACATACCTTCAAAGAGTTGAACTTTGCGTGTATGAGCCACACATACATCAGCAGCAGCTAAAAGCATCGGCATTTGTTCATGAGGAAGCGGATTCAGAAAGCATACATTGTTAAGTCGTTCTTGTTGAGCATGTGCTACCAGGGCGGCTTTCTCGGCCCCATCTCCAACAAGCACAAAACGTATATCTGCATGCTCTTGCAACAATTGTGCCGCGTCTAGTAGTGTCATCAGACCATGTGATAATCCATGTGTTCCCGCATAGAGCACGGTGTATCGTTCGTCCCACTGAAGCTGCTTACGGACCTCCTCCCGTGACAGAGGACAAAATTTTTCAGTGTCAACACCATTTCTTATCAACAAAATATGCTCAGGTGGCAAACCTCGCCGAATAAGTGTATCTCGCATTCCCTCCGTTACTACCCACACATTACGTGCTCGCTTATACGTTGACCGCTCTAACCATTCAGAAAGACGTATCAATGTCTTATTGTGTAGTGCACCCAACTGAACAGCCGATTCAGGCCAGAGATCGGCAACCCAAAAGATAAACGGGCATTTTTTCCTCCATCCCAGGATATGGGCAGCGATTACGTTGAAAAGCGGTGGGGACTCGACAATGATCATATCTGGCTTGCCAATTGCCTTTCCTCCAAGCAACGGCGCGAGACAACCAAACGAAAATTGAGCACAGATACGAAGAAAAAAGCCTTTATTTGCGCTTATATAACTCCACACACGAAGCACTCTTACTCCCTCGATAATCTCTTCTTGATGTATTCGACCCCGATATTCTTGTGGCACAATACCTGTGGGGTAGTTAGGAAAAGTCGTTAGCACCGTCACCTGATGCCCGCGTTGCACCAGACGTTTTGCTGTCTCGCTTACACATACGGCTGCTGCCGCCTTCTCTGGCAGATAGTAGCGAGAGATAAAGAGAATATATGCCAATTCTTTTGTTCCTTCTATTTCGTAGAATGTCTTAGACTGTCCAGCTTTGTGCAATACGAATACCAGCATTCCCCTTGCCAAACGGATTGTACGGAGATGGTTCAGGGGTGGGCTTCTCAACAGCATTGAGGATATCTTGCCAGCGCGTCCCAACGAGCGTATTCCAACCTGCTTCCACCGTCTCGGTCCATTCCGTTTCGTCGCGCAACGTGACGCAGGGAATCCCAAGAAAGAATGCCTCTTTCTGAAACCCACCAGAGTCGGTGATGATACGATAAGCGGTTTGTCCGAGGGCCATCAAGTCAAAATATCCAAGAGGCTCCATTAGGCGAACATTGTTGTTCCAGGAAATACCATAGCGGTCCAAATATGCGCGTGTACGTGGATGGATGGGAAAGAGTACAGGCATATCGAGCTTATTCAATCCCTCTGCGATACCTTGCATCGCCTCTAAGCTCTCGGTATTGGCGGCACGATGTACCGTCGCCACTATGTAGTTGTGGGGGGCGAGATGCAAACTCCTCAGAAGTCGTTCGGTCCGTGCCGCGAGTTGTGGACGCACGTGCAGGAGCAAGTCATACATCACGTCGCCAACGAACTCAACACCATCGACAATACCCTCATGGCATAGATTTACACACGCGCTCTGCGTTGGACAAAAGAGACGATTCGAGATATGGTCAGTCACAACACGATTTATCTCTTCCGGCATAGTACGGTTGAAGCTGCGTAACCCTGCCTCAACATGTGCGACAGGTATATGAAGTTTTGCAGCCGCCAATGCTCCTGCCAACGTAGAATTAGTATCACCATACACAACCACACAATCGAAACGCTCTTTCAGTAGCACGTTCTCAATAGCCTCTAACATACGAGCAGTTTGCGCTCCATGAGCAGCAGAACCACAGCCGAGGTGATAATTCGGTTCAGGAATCTGCAATTCATCAAAAAACTGGGCCGACATATTGTAATCGTAGTGCTGCCCAGTGTGAATAATGCTTTCTTGATGATATTGTCTAAGAGCTTTGCTCACCACAGCAACTTTAATAAACTGTGGACGCGCCCCCACAATAGATACAAAACGCATGCTTTCCTTCTCCCCCAACAACTATTCCTTTACAACAGGTGCAAGCATTTTCGACGGTGTTTTGGTCATAGCTCCATCACCAATAGCGATGTAGCGTATCCCCTGTGCCTCAATAGCTTGCTGGTTCAAGGCTTTTCTACCATCGAGTACCACCTGACAACGTGTGAAGCGCGCAAAATTTAGTGTACGATAGGACTGATGCGCACTTTGAAGAATAATTACTTCTATCTGCTGTTCGAGCTTCTGAGGAAGGTGTGTATAGCCCAATTCGCGTAATTCCTGGTCGCTAAACAATGGATCATCGACATAAACCTGTGCGCGGTGTTGTCGAAGTGCCTCTTGTAAAAGCTTTGCACTGGTAAAAGCTGTTTCCTTCACATCGCCACGATACGCGACCCCAAGCACAAGGACAGAACGTCCTGCAAGTTCACCAATCGCATGTTCTATACGCTGTACCGCATATTCTGCCATCGAGTCGTTGATGAGGCGCGACTGACGGGGCAACGATAAGTATTCCTGATGCTTTGTATCCTTTGGATACGCAAAAAGAAAATGGGGGTAGACTGGAATACAGTGTCCACCAACGCCCACACCAGGAGTGTGAATATGTGAGTAAGGTTGTGTATTTGCCGCTTCAATTGCAGTTGCGACGTTTAATCCATGCATATCGGCATATTGAGCATACTCGTTTGCCAGTGCAATATTCACATCTCGATAGGTCGTCTCGATCAGCTTCACAAACTCTGCTTCATCCGTAGAGGCCATCGTAATAATCTTCGCGTCTAACACCGAGCGATAAAATGCTTTAACTCTTGTAGTACTACGCTCATCAATACCCCCTACTACTTTGGGATAGAGGTGTAGGTCACGAAAGATCGTTCCCGAAGAAACGCGCTCAGGGCTGTACGCGAGATAAAAATCTTGGCAAGCGTTCAAATGTGATGTGCGCTCAAGAATTGCGCGGAGCCGTTGAGAAGTTGTACTCACAGGTAGTGTGGTCTCATAAACAACCAGCGTATTTGACTGTAGTCCCGCTCCAATTGCCGCCGTAGCAGCATCAATAGTACCAAAATCGACTTCATGCTGTGCATTGACAAGTACTGGCACAATAACGACCACCACGCTGGCTTTGCGTACCGCCTCGGTTGTATCTACCGTTGCTGAAAGCACACCTTTCCGAACCAGATGTGGAACTTCCATCTCAAGTTCCACTTCCTCTTGAACATGTGACCGACCAGCATTGATACTTTCAACTACGGAAATATTGGTATCACAACCAATTACGGTATAACCGTGTAATGCGTATTGCACAGCAAGTGGCAAACCAATCTTGCCGAGACCGACTACTGCTACAGTTGACGACTCACCTGTGCTACTGGACTGCATGTGACACCTCCATCGCAACCGCGTCACGTCGCGTTTGCTCCGATATCGTGTGAGTATGTGTTGATTCAATCAATTGATAGGCAATCTTCAATACAGCAAGCCCATCTTCGCCTGTCACTGCAGGGAGTGTATCTGTACGCAGTGCAGCGCAGATATTTTCATATTCTAAGCGCAACGGCTCAGCCTTTTGCACTTTCAAACGTGTCATTGTGCCTTCACTGACGCCAGTCAGGCGACTTAGCTCATTCCAAGTAGAAGGTGTATAGTCATTTTCGTAGAAGTAGAGGTCTTGTGTCAGATAATTCACCTGGAACATGCCACGCTCCCCTGTCACTATCAACTCCCGTACCTTTGTCGGTGTCAGCCAATTTGCATCCAACATGCCAATCGCCTCGTTTGAGAAACGCAGCACACCAAGCAAAGAGTCCTCACGCGATGTATGAATACGACGTTGTGTTTCCGCATAGACACGCTCGACCTCTGAGTCCGCGATATAACGCATTACGTCGATATCGTGTGTAGCGAGGTCAAGCACTACACCAACGTCCCGAATGCGTGGAGGAAAGGGACCGAGGCGACGTGCGTGAAGTTGAAAGAGTTGACCCAGTTCGCCAGATACAATGCGCTCTTTGAGTGTTGTAATTGCTGGATTAAAACGCTCAACATGCCCAACGGCAACTCTTGCATTCCGTAATCTAGCAAGGTGCAAGAGTGTTTCCGCCTCCTCAATCGTACTCGCCATAGGTTTCTCGATGAGTACGGAAATGCCTCGGTCCAGAAGATACGCTGCTACCTGGAAGTGCTGATGCGTAGGAACGACAACGGCCACCAGATCAGGATGCGTTTCCTCCACCATCACGCGATAATCTGCGTAGCCAGCGACAGAAAAACGGCGAATAGCGTTTTCTAACGTAGGTGTAAAGGGTTCCGCAACTCCTACCAGACGTACATGCTCATCATTGAAATCGTTGAGAACGCGCATATGGTTCATACCCATCGCACCTGCCCCCACCACTACAATTTTTATCTGCATATCTGTAACACCTCTTTTACAATCATCGCTAAATTCTCTTCTGACAGTGCCGGATGGATAGGTAACGCAAGCACTTCACGTGCAGCCTGTTCTGCTACTGACAAAGATTCAGAGAGTGAACCTGCACGCCATAGGTCCATATGCTCTTGATAAAAGAGCTGTTGATGAATAGGAGTAGGATAGTGTATTGCGGTACTCACACCTCGCGCACTCAATTGCTGTATTAGAGTATTTCGATTTTCAGTGACGCGGACAACGTATTGATGGAAGACATGACGGTAGCCCGGAAGCGTAACTGGTGTTTGTAATGCGTCTTGTAAGTGACATGTTAAATAGTCTGCATTTGCAATACGCCGCTCCGTCAATGCTTCTAATCTCTTCACTTGCACGACTCCTAACGCCCCCTGCATATCTGTCATGCGTAAGTTATGACCTATCATGACCTGTTTATAGCGTTCTTTTTGTCCATGATTGCGCATTCTGCGTACCCGTTCGGCGATTGTGGGGTCGTTTGTCGTCACCATGCCACCTTCACCTGTTGTAATATTTTTTGTTGCGTAAAACGAAAAACATCCTACACCAAAACTTCCTACGGGTCGTCCATCGATTGCTGCCGCGTGCGCCTGACAAGCATCTTCTATAATTGCAAGAGAATGCTTGCGTGCTATCTCTAGCAATGCTTTCATGTCACATGGATGACCATAAAGATGTACAGGCAGAATTGCTTTCGTGTGGGTACTGATAGCAGCCTCTACTAAATCAGGATTTATCGTATATGTAGCTGGATCGACATCGACGAATACAGGTGTTGCGCCGACAAGTAAAATAACGTTTGCGGTTGCCACAAAGCTAAATGGCGTTGTAATTACCTCATCACCAGGACCTATGCCACAAGCGAGCAATGCAAGATAGAGTGCAGCAGTTCCCGAAGAAACGGCTACAGCTTCTTCAACTCCACATACCTCGGCAAAAGACTTTTCAAATGCTTCTACGTGTTTACCTTGAGCAATTTGACCAGAGCGTATCACCCCAAGAACAGCCTCTTCCTCAGCTCTTTCAAGCAAGGGCTGTGTGACCGAAATCATGAGAATTTCCCCCTAAATATGATGTTATGCGGTTATTAGTAGTTTCGTTTTTAAGCATTTTTATTAATAATATATATTCTATCAAACAATAATTATACTCATATATACATTACTAATTTTGTATTTCTTTATGAATGTTTATATTATTGCCCTTTCGTAAAATAAATGTGGAGAACCTATGTGTTTATGGTTGTGAAGAGGGTATTTAGGTTGAGGTTTCGTCCGATGAGTACTTCAAGGAAGAGCTAATCAGGAGGAAGAACTGTTTTTGTAGGGTTTTCCAAAAGGGGAAGGATTTATGTGAATATACACCGCTCGTAGAGGTCTAATTCCATTACACCCTGTGAGCAATTGACCACGTTAGAGGAATTGATGTAACGTTATATACGTCCTCGAACATTCTTAATTGCTCACAGGGTGTAATGGAATTAGACCCCTACAATTGGTGTGTTTTGATTATTTGGTGAAACCTCATTACCACGCCTTTGTCGCCAAGCGAGACGAGAAAAGGATGTGATAATGAGATTCCTACCTCTCATAGATCACAGGTTTCATATGCTCAGAATGAAATGTGTAGTATTTCGTTCTCTCGATGGTAAGTTGGTCATATGTGCTGGTGCGCGTTATCACGCCGTTATGAAGTCGTATCCAGTCGTAGTATTGGGGAGCTATACGGTAGGCAGCATGTTTGTGCGTATGACTCTGTTCTATATGTGTCTTCGCGCTCACATTGTTGAAAACGACGAGATTGTACCGGTTGCCATCCTCTAACTCAAGTGAAGAGTAACTGAGTAATTCTGGATTTTGCATAAACTCAAGAATGAGCGTCTTATCTATGTCGGCGATCTCATCGACCACCGATGTAGCCAGAATTGACTTCTTCTTACTGATAGCGAATAATTACTCATAAGCATAAAAAATGGTTTGTAGTGATTTTGCTCTTGTAAGAGCTAAAGCGGATAGATATCCTGTCACTGTTGCCGCAAGCCCTGCAAAAATAGCTCCTGCTCTCATCAGGCCAATCACATTACGCTCAAAAACGGTGTCTTTAACACCTTGTAGAACTCCCTGCGGTAGTGCATGCAATGTATAGTTCCGCTCTGAAGAGAGACCATCACGCGTACCAACAGCCTTAGCCAATAGAGCTTTAGAGCGTCCTTCAAAATTGCAGCGAGAGAGAAAGTAACTCCAGCATGCTCGGCTAGATGGTACACGATGACACACTTTAGCATCAGGACTGTACATCAAAACATGTTGAGGCCAGTGTTGACGTATTCGGATACCGAATTCAGTATCGCCGCATCCTCTAGGCTGTCCACCCACATGACCAAACTGATACCAGAAACCTCCAATTTCTTCCCATACGGTTCGACGGATTGCCATGTTGCACCCAATGAGGTTTCGCACTTCTGACGCTTTTTGAGCCATACCTCGATAGCTACATCCTACAACCCAATAAAACTCTTCAGGAAACCATTGAGGCCGTTCGTGTATCCAGAGCGGCTCAATGAGACCTCCGACTCCTAATACGCGTGAGTCGTCAAAACAGGAGAGCAAGTTTTCTAGCCAATCAGGAGAAGCCACAGCGTCGTCATCAAGAAAGGCGATCACCTGTGCTGTTGTTGCCGATGCTCCAGCATTTTTTGAACCGTTCGCACCCGCAGGACTCATATTTTCAACGACAACTACTCCCGCTAGTAGTTTACGTGCCTTCGCTAGTAATGTAGGGTTATGGTCAACCACAACCACAATCTCTCGTGCGGGCATCGTTTGTTGCTGTACGGATGCAACTGCCGCTACCAGATCATCCCAGCGTTTCTCGGTGTAGGCACAAATTACAACTGAAATAGTAGATAATGTCATTATACTGTCCTTATTCATAATTATTAAGATATATAAAGGAGTCTTTTAGCCCGACTCTCTACGTCCTTGTCCTCAAGCCTTTTAATATTAGTATACAAACGCTTCCTAAAACTTCTTTAACACGCGCATAGCATATTAACCTCTACGTTATACGGTATACTTTCCTTGTAGAGAACCCCGACACGAAGAAATGCTCCTCATCCCGCCTCTAGCCGCACGGTATTTCCCCATACGTTTGACCAACGAAAAAGGGTCGATATGCAAAAAGTACTACTGAAAGTGGAAATGCTCAACTGAAAAATCATAACTCTTCATGATGAAGGCAAATAGGGGGCCTTTAACTCTCGTTCCTGGCTCACTTTGTAGGGTTCAAAGACGCTAATCAAGGTGCTCAGTAGAATATATCCCATGCAACCCACTCACACAACTCGGTACGCTTCCTTGCTACAATCTCTATAATGGTCCAGCTTATTTGTAGAAATACGTTGTGTTAAAACTATTAAATAGAGATTTTCACATACTATTTAGTCAAAACGGCATAGTAATGCTTATCACCTTGTTACTTTTTTTTAACTATCCGTTACATAAGATAGATGTCTTTCTCTTGTGTAGAAAGTAGTCTAGCCAAAATTTTTGGGTATTGAAGATCGTCGATATACAAATATATATGCATATAATAACATCTTCTCTATGCTAAAGTGCTGACAGTTCTACTCAAATAGGACCTTTTACAGAGACACATGCGATAAATTGTATTCTTATAGTGGAAAAAGAGGATTTTTCGGAAACACGGGTTGCCCCGACGAATTCTCAACGAGGAGAAATTGATGAAGACAGGAAAGTATCAAGGCCATATGGCACCGCTTGAGGAGTCAGCCAGGATTCATGATCTGACAGGAGAAATGGGAAAGCGTGTGAGCAGGCGCACCATCTTGCAGAGGGGTCTAGGTGCCGCGGTCGTCACAGCAGGCGTTGGCACCTTCTTTGGGCTAGAAAGAGGGTTGGTATTCGCAGGGAACCCTTCTCCGGCACCAGGCGTCAATCCAGTTATTCAGTGGAACAATGCCGCGCTTCAGGCAATTGGTGCCACCGCAACGGGTCCAACCATCGGCGCACGCGCACTTGCCATTGTGCATACTTCGATATACGATGCCTGGGCAACATACGATAAAAACGCAGTTCCCACTCAGTCCAACGGCATTCCCCGTCAGAAAGATGATAAGAACGGTACAAGTGCGATGCAGGCACTCTCCTTCGCTGCGTACCGGGCGTTGGTAGACCTGTTCCCGTCTCAGGTATCCGTCTTCAATGCAGTGATGAGTAATCTTGGCTATAATCCTGCTGATACCTCCACGAATACCAGCACGCCTACAGGTGTCGGCAATGTGGTAGCACAGGCGATCCTGGCCTATCGGCACCAAGATGGTTCAAACCAACTTGGAGATGCACCGGGATCTTCAGGCCCCTACTCCGATTATACGGGCTACACTCCCACGCTTGGAAATCCCGATCACTGGCAACCCATAGGTACACAGAAATTCCTCACACCCCAGTGGGGACTGGTCAAACCCTTTGCGCTCAGCAGTGCCAATCAGTTCCGTCCCTCAGGTCCCATCCCTTTTGCCTCAGCATCAGACTTTGCCGCTCAGGTGGATGCAGCCCTGAGTCTGAGTGCTGGTCTCAACGACACCAGTAAAGTGATTGCCGAATATTGGGCGGACGGTCCGAAATCCGTTACCCCTCCCGGACACTGGGACCTGATGTCTCAGTTTTTCTTGGCTCAGTACGTCTCGAAAAAGTACAACCACACGCTTAATAACGATGTCATGTTGTTCTTTGCGCTCACGAACGCGATTTTTGATGCGAGTATTGCCTGTTGGGAGTGCAAACTTTACTATGATTCGTGTCGCCCAGTGAGTGCTGTGCATACTCTCTATACTGGAAAATCGGTTACTGCGTGGGCTGGTCCGGGTAAAGGAACGCAGGCGTTTGATGGTAGTCTCTGGCAGAGCTATATCAAGACACCAGCGTTCCCCGAATACGTGTCGGGACACAGTACGTTCAGTGCTGTTGGAGCGGCTATTCTCTCTGGTGGAGCGTATCTTCTCTTTGGAGCTGGAAGTGATACTTTCGGCAATTCCTACACAGCTCCCGTAGGATCTTCTTCCATTGAGCCTGGAATCACTCCGGCGAGCAGTGTGACACTCTCCTGGCCAACTTTCTCCTCCGCGGCGACACAAGCAGGAATGTCGCGTCGCTACGGGGGCATTCACTTCCAGAAAGCCGACGAGGACGGACGAGCACTCGGTCAAAAGGTCGCAGCCGTAGCTGGGGCAAAAGCCCTCGCGTACATCAACGGTATCGTTTAAGAACACTACACGCGTGGCAAGGGAAGCCCCGGGGGAAAGGTAGCGGTATGACCGGGGATAAAAGGGGAATTATGAGGGTAATGGAAGTACCTCTGCAAAGAATGTGCGGAGAAAAGATGTAGGTATATTACTCCTTACTACCATCCAGAAAGAGAGAAAGATCATGACTATGCTTCCAGTCGCAGATCGCCTCGTGCAAAACAGCACGGCACACCCACTCATCGTCAAACGCAACTCTCAGCGTCTGTTGCGTGAACAGGTTCATCACAAAAAGGTGGTGAACGCCATTCTCCTGGTCATCACTCTGTTACAACTGATCGATTTGCCGGGTGCTCTCTTGATGAAGAGTTCGGCCTCAATTGGCACGGTCGTGCTGGGCCTGGTTCTGTGTGCCGTCGCGCTCCTGTTCAATCAATGGGGAAAAGTCACGGTGGTGAGTATCCTGCTCATCGTGGTGGTAGACCTTGGGTGTGGCCTCATGCTTCTTACCACACCGATGGGCTTGGGGGTGAGCGATCTGCCAACATTTGACATCCTGGTCGTGTCCGAACTCATCGCGGTCTCGCTGCTGCCTCCTATCAGTGTGTTCCCCGTCGCGCTCAGTAACATCGTGTTCATCGCTGCCGACCTGCTGTTTCAACCGCGAACATCTGACCTTCAAATGGTGCTCACGTCGAGTATGGGCTTTAACGCAATCGCGCAACCTATTAGCCTGCAAATCGTGGTGGCGGTGGTTTCCTACATCTGGGTACGCAATGCCTTGCTCGCGATGGCACGCGCGGACCGCGCCGAAGAGATCGCCGAATTGCAGCAACGCGAGGCGGAACTGCAGAGGCGTGAGGCCGAGCGTCAGCAGCATCTCGATGCAGGGATACAGCACCTTTCGCAGGTGTTGGTGCAAGCGGCGAATGGGGACAGGGCCGCCCGTGCACAGATGCACCAGGACAATATGCTCTGGCGCGTTGGCAACTCGCTCAACCTCTTGCTCACCCGTCTGATGAGAATAGGGCAGATCGAGCAAGAAAATAAGCAACTCCGTGCTGAATTGACGCGGGTGTCGGAAGCGCGGCACCTGGAGAGAATGCGAGCGCAAGCGTATGCCACCTCTCCACACACAGGACCTTTCGAGAAGAGTAAGCGGCAAGAGGCATAGGCGAACTTCGTCGGGAAGTAACGCGGCATTCGGGTCGCGCGTATCAGACATACATCTCTTTTTAGAAAATGCAGCAATGCGAGAAGAAGGGGGAATGATGGCATTCATCCGTATATGTATGAGCATGCCAGTAGCACTTCTTGTGCTGATGGCAAGCGTGGTTCCTGTCGCGTGTTTCTATATTGGGCGCATCATTTACAGATACAGGCGGAAAGTGAGCAAATTGTACAGTTGCACAGGATGTGTTCCAGCGACGGTGACGAAGGTGGAACTGGAGCCCGAAACATGGCGCGAGGGCTGGGTGCTGAAAGCCGAGTGGATTGACAAAAAGACCAGACAGTCCTATACCTTTAGTAGCTCACCACAAGAACTCCGCCCAAAACAGCACGTCGGGGATAACGTGTTGGTTCTCATTGAATCGAGCAACCCACTGCGCTACACCTTAGAGCTCTGAACGCGCGAGTAGGATTGTAGCTCCATTTTCAAAAGCAACTCTTGATGGCTTGTTTGCAGGGATGCCTTTTTACCGAGTGTACCTGATGTTTCTTGTGGAAATTCATGAGCATGTTCTGCACGACGGCGTGCATGATGCCCCGTCCGTCCAACATAGCGTATCTCTTCCTGGTTTTGTGGTTCAACTAATTTATAAATTGTCATCTTGACACAAGAAATAAGGAAGAAATTTGGCATCAACCGCATTGCGTAACGATGATTATGAACGTGGATTATTGAGCAAGAATAACCTTCACTAAGCATGGAAAACGCCTCAACACATGCCTTATATGTTGTCTTGCTACAAATATGGTATACTTTCCTTATAGTATGCATTTGTAAACAATGAAGAAAGTGTAAATAGAAACAGCAATCATGTCTCGTTCAACAACACACACCTTTACTTGTCCTTGTGGGACAACATTTTCTGGCGTCACCTATGAATATGTCAATGTCGCGCAAGACCCTCAATTGCGCTATGTTATTCTAACCGGCTCATTGAATGTCTCAACCTGTCCCAACTGTGGGCGTCGTGCTGCCGTATCCAGTCCCTTTATCTACTCTGACCCAGAGCATAATCTGCTCGCCTATGTCCATCCACGCTCGGATGCGCCTGAAGAGGCGCGCATGCTGGTCCTTGAACAGTTACGCTCTGTCTACGTGAACTTGACAGAGGAGCAGCAAGAATATGTTGAGGGTCGTAGTGAGCAAAGGACGCATGCAGCAGTCCAGGCAGAGGAGCTACCACCGTTGCAGGTCATCTTTGGGATGGAGCAACTCAACGAAGTGATCAATGCGGTCTTGACTCCTGATGAACGGCTGGGCCGCCTCGCTCTAAGTACGCAGAGCCGCAGTGAAGCTGAGCGCGGACAGTTTCTTGATATCACCCGCAAACTGGCATCCGAAATGGCGTGTGGGGTAGAGGTTGAAGATTTTCCCGATGAGTACACCGTCTGGGTGTTTGGCTCACGTCGTCAAATTGGAGCACTCATGCGCGAGTTGAGTCCGCGAGGTTAGCAGTATGATTACCGTTGGCGTTTTAACAATCAGTGATGGAGCGGCACGAGGCGAGCGGCAAGACCTGAGCGGCGAAAATATTCGCACACTTGTAGCACAATTGCCCGATGCTACGGTCAGCGTGGGCGCGATTGTTCCCGATGAGATCGACTATATCACTACCGTTCTGCGCGAGTGGAGCGACGAAAGACACCTCAATCTTATCCTCACAACAGGTGGAACAGGGCTTGCTCCACGCGATGTTACGCCAGAAGCAACGCACGCCATCATTGAACGCGAAGCTCCTGGCATTGCGGAAGCCATGCGTGCGATCAGCTTGCAATACACGCGTACAGCTATGCTCTCACGTAGCGTCGCGGGTGTGCGAGGTCATACTCTGATTATCAATCTCCCTGGCAGTCCCAAAGCGGTGAAAGAGTGTCTTGAATACATCTTACCCGTCTTGCCCCACGCCGTGAATTTATTGATTGAGGGACCACGCGAACATTGATGTGTGAAGAACTGAGTGGACACGACGTATTGTAGGGGTCTAATTCTATTACACCCTTTTGGCAATGAACCATGTTGGTAGGATTGATGAAACGTTACATATGTCCTCGAACATTCTCAATTGCCAAAAGGGTGTAATGGAATTAGACCCCTACATTTCTATTGTTGAGCAACACAATCATGCTTGAATACAAAGGTCATACCGACAACGTTTTCGCCCTCTCGTGGTCGCCCGATGGTCACTATATAGCGTCGGGTGGACGCGATAAAACAGTACGCGTCTGGCAACCTCAGACGGGGAAAACCGCTCTTCTCTATTCCGCACATAGCAGTTACATCCTTTCCGTCGCATGGTCGCCCGATGGTCGCTTTATGGCGTCAGGCGATACTGATGGTAACGTACATATATGGAATGCGAGTACAGGTGTAACGGTCTTCGTCTATGAAGGTCATGTGCGCTTTGTGCGAAGTATCGCATGGTCGCCGGATAGTCGTTATGTTGCATCGGGTGGCGAGTATGGTGATAATACGGTGCAGGTGTGGGAAGCATTACGTGGCACACGCATCACCACGCATGTAGCACAATATCGTATCTTTGCGGTCTCTTGGTCGCCATCAGGCTCAGTGATTGCATCAGGAAGTTTTGATGGTATTGTGCAGGTATGGGACCCGATGAAGAATGCATTGAGTCAAACCTATCGGAGTCATACTGGTCCTGTCTATACAGTACAATGGTCGCCCAATGGGAAGTACATCGCCTTTGGTGGGCAAGATGGCGCGATACATGTATGGGATGCTCTCACCGAAACCATAATATGTGTATATCGCGGTCATTCACAAGCGGTGAAGACGCTTACATGGTCTCCCAACAGCATACTCATTGCGTCGGGTAGCGATGACGCAACAACACAAATATGGCATGCGCTCACAGGCCAACACGTACATACATACCCCAAAAGTCATGCTTGGTTTCGCGCAGTCGCATGGTCTCCTATCGACGAATATATCGCTGTCGCAAGCGATAAGACCGTAAAAATATATCGTTCCCCCAATTTTTAGGTACCTTTTCTTCCCAAAACCTCCTCATTTTTTGTGACAAAGTAGCATTTTAACGATGCGAAAACAGATGCCGAAGTAAAAATAGACAGAGTTCGCTAATTGCATACGACATTATACTAAACTTATATGCCAGTCGTAGGGACCGATTTATCGCGTCCTCTTGGCGGTTGAAACACAAAGAGGACGCGATAAATCGGTCCCTATGATCAACCATGTTGGTAAGATAGGTAGTAGCGGGGAGGGGTAGTCCTTTATGAAAGAATTACAACAGGAACGATATGGAACCGTAAGCGTTGTTGAGAAGCAACAGTATCCACGTGTGAGTGTCGTCATTCCAGCACGTAACGAGGCGAAAAATCTGCATCATGTGCTACCATTCATTCCATCTCTTGTTGATGAGATTGTTCTTGTCGATGGACAGTCGGCTGATGACACAATAGCAGTCGCGAAAAAACTGTTTCCAACGATTCGAGTTATTCGACAGAGTAAGAAAGGCAAAGGCGATGCGTTACGTATTGGCTTTGCTGCCTGTACAGGTGACATCATTGTGATGCTCGATGCCGATGGTTCGGCAGACCCAGCAGAGATACCGCGCTTTGTCGATGCGCTGATTGCAGGCTCCGATTTTGCCAAAGGATCACGCTTTACTGATGGTGGTGGCAGTCACGATATTACGTTTCTTCGTCGTGCAGGTAACTATTTCCTGGGAAAACTAGTAAACCTCTTGTTCTGGACGCGCTTCAGCGACCTATGTTACGGCTATAACGCATTCTGGAAACGCTGCTTGGACACTATTGACATCGACTGTGATGGCTTCGAGATCGAGACACTGTTGAACCTACGTATGCACAAAGCTCAGTTCAAAATCGTCGAGGTACCAAGCTTCGAGTATTCGCGTGTGCATGGTGAAAGCAACCTGCGCACCTTCCGTGATGGTTGGCGTGTCCTCAAGACAATTGTGCAGGAGCGACTTCATTCAGTTGTACCAATGCCACCTATACGTGAAACCAGCATGAGCTATAGCAGCATAAAAAAAGGGCGGTGAGCACAATGCGTCAGATACAAGAAGACGTTTCCGTTATAATTTGCTCCTATACTGAAAAACGCTGGCATGATCTATGTCAGGCTGTGATATCGGTACAGCAGCAAACGATACAGCCACGAGAGATTATTATCGTTATAGACCATAATCAGGCTTTACTGCACCAAGCTCAGACATATCTTACAACGGCAATTGTTATCGAGAATGAAGAAGCAAAAGGTGCATCAGGGTCAAGAAATAGTGGTGTTGCTATCGCACAAGGCACAGTAGTTGCTTTTCTCGATGATGATGCTATTGCAGACGCGCATTGGATAGAACAATTACTGCTGTCTTACAACGATCCTGCTGTTGCTGGTATAGGTGGGACAATAAAACCTGGGTGGCTTGAGAAACGTCCACAATGGTTTCCAGATGAATTTCTTTGGGTTGTAGGTTGCACATATAAAGGATTACCTACACAACATGTTCCTGTACGTAATGTTATAGGCGCGAATATGTCTGTAAGAAAGCATGCATTTGTGACTGTTGGTGGGTTTCGAGAGTCCTTCGGCAATAATAAGGGTGCAAAAAATGCCAACAGTAAATGGTTTCAACATCAAGCGGGCGATGAAGAAACGGAACTGTGTATTCGTGTTTCGCAACAACTGCCCGGACTCAGTTGGTTTTACATGCCTTCCGCAACAGTTACGCATCGTGTTCCGGCTCAACGTACACAACTATCGTACTTCTTGTGGCGTTGCTATGATGAAGGGCTAGGAAAAGCTCTACTTACAACACTACACAACAAACAGATCGGTTTATCGTCTGAACGCACCTACACGCTCAAGACATTACCCGAAGGAATCGTACAAGGGTTAGCAGATACGTTTATTCGTCGGGATATTGCCGGACTCGCGCGCACAGGTGCTATTGTCGCTGGATTGTCAGCGACAATAGCGGGCTACGTGGTGGGACGCATTCACACTAAAGCACTAAGCGAGGGCAAGTGGATAGATGTAGCAAGGGAAAGACAGTTACTTTCAGTCAACTAAGCGACAGGGGATGGGTTGATGTTGTCCAATAAAAAGATACCTATTCTGATGTACCACAGTGTTTCGTACTGTACGAACCCGAAGTTTATGCAGTTTACTGTATCACCCACGCATTTTGCGGAACAGATGGCGTACTTGCACACACATGGCTATACACCTATGACAGTTACTCAACTTGTACAAAGTGCGGTAGAGCACCTACCGGAGAAACCTGTTGTACTGACCTTCGACGATGGTATGTCCGATTTTTTTACAGATGCATTACCTGTTCTCACACACTACGGTTTTTCAGCCACTCTGTATATCGCTACAGCTTTTGTAAATGGAACGTGTGATTGGTTACAACGAGAAGGTGAGTCTGCCCGCCCTATGATGACATGGGAGCAGATTGCTCAGGTGCAAGCGGCAGGTATAGAGTGTGGTGCGCATAGCCATACGCATCCGCAACTTGATATGCTCTCGTCCTCGCAAGCACAACACGAGCTGATTACAAGCAAAAACATTCTGGAAGAACACTTGGGTCAGCGCGTTGCTAGTTTTGCCTATCCCTATGGGTATTACACAGCAACTACGCAACAACTAGTGCGTGCCGCTGGATACACTTCGGCTTGTGCAGTCAAACACGCGATACATACGATGAGAGCAAACCCACTCACGTTATCACGCCTTATGGTAAAAGCGTCAACGAGTAGAGAAGAGTTTGTAGCATTACTGACTGGAAAGAGCACGTATAGCATGACACTTTTTACAACATACGCGCGTATGCGGACACCTATATGGCAAATGGTGCGGCACAGTCCAGTCTACCGCCTGTTGTAATAAACAAAATAGCGGGGATACGTCAACAGAACAAATAAAATGTCTACGTAGATAGGGTAGGGGAGGAATACGCTATGATAGCACAAGATATTTCGGTTATTATCTGTGCATATACAGAGGAACGCTGGCGGCATCTTGTGTTAGCTATCGAGTCTGTACAGCAACAAGAGGTATTACCAGGAGAGATTATCGTCGTCATTGACTACAATACGTCTCTGTTTGAACGTGCCCGTATGAATATTCCTGGCATTACAGTGCTAGAGAATAGCGGACCAAAGGGAGTCTCTGGTGCACGTAGCACTGGTGTTGCAATGGCACATGGAGTATTCATAGCATGCCTGGATGATGATGCTACCGCAGAACCTGGATGGTTAGAGAAGCTTAGCACATGTTGCGCCGACCCGATGGTGCTAGGAGTAGGTGGCACAGTAAAACCACGCTGGGAAGGCACACGACCACACTGGTTTCCAGAAGAATTTTATTGGGTTGTAGGCTGTTCGTATCAAACAGTGCCTACACATACCATCGAGGTACGAAATCTCTGGGCTGGCTGTATGTGCGTTCGCCGTGAAGTCTTTGAAACCGTTGGTGGGTTCAGAAGCGATATTGGACATATTGGCAAATATGTCCTGGGCGGCGAAGAAACTGAATTTTGTATTCGTGCGAAGCAACACTATTCGCACAAAAAGTTTCTCTATGAGCCGCAGGCCAGCATCTACCATTTCATTCCCACCCGTCGCGCCACATGGCACTACTTTCTTACACGCTGTTATGCGGAGGGACTTTCAAAGGCTGTCATTACCCGTCATGTTGGCGCGAAGGATAGCCTGTCAAGTGAACGTGTGTACGCATTTAAAGCACTTCCCTTAGGAGTCATGAACGGTATTACAGATTGTCTCTTCCGTCATGACCTGACAGGTCTACAACGAGCAGGGGCAATTCTTGCTGGTCTCGCCACAACCACCGCAGGGTATGTGATGGGAGCTTTATCACGTCCCGTGCATATGGAAGATGAGATGAGCATATTTACTATCAAACAAGCCGTACCTGTGGAAACGCGTGTGTAATACGTGGTTAAACCTTGTTTGATAAATTATTGTAGGGACCAGATGTATCGCGTCCGGGGCGCAATTCATTGCGCGAGATGTCGATGCAGAAGCTACTGCAAGGATCGCATGATAAAGCATGTCCTGGACGCGATACATCTGGTCCCTACGGCATCAATATATAGCAAAGGAAGCGTAGCGATACCGTGAATTCATGGCTCCAATGGTTAAGAACCAATAGCGTAATGTTGGTAAATGCAGGTTCATTGATTGGGACAACGGCAATAACATCAGGACTTGGTTTTGTGTATTGGTGGATTGCGGCACGGCACTTTTCACCTGATGCGATAGGTATTGCCTCGGCGTGCATTTCAGCAATGATGCTGCTGGGAAGTTTTTGTGTCCTGGGACTGGGGACACTCCTGATTACCGAGTTGCCACGCCAACCTGGACGAGAAGCCTCTTTGATTAGTACCGCGCTACTCGTTGTTGCCGTCGTTGGCGGCTGTGTAGGTATTACGTTCGCACTACTCGCTCCATATGCCATTCCAGGTTTTCAGCCTTTGCGAGCGAGCGAGGGCAATATCTTCATTTTTGCCCTGGGTGTTAGCCTCAATGCCATCACATTGGTGCTAGATCAAGCACTCATCGGTCTGTTGCGTGGAAGTCTACAGCTCTGGCGTAATACGTTATTTGCCGTTGTAAAACTTATCACCCTCTTTTTTGTCGGTTCCTGGTTATCACAGAATATTGGCATCGCACTTTACGCGATGTGGGCTATCTCAAGCAGTATTTCCGTGCTGATGCTTATTCTGCCCATTGCGCTCAAAAAGCGGGGAGTAAAGAGATATTTCCCACAATGGAGCCTTCTTCGTAAGCTAGGTGGAGCGGCGATTCAGCATCACTTGCTGAACCTGACACTGCAATTTCCGACGCAGGTTTTACCCTTACTGGTGACTGCGCTACTCTCGGCAAAGATGAACGCGTGGTTTTACGTGTCGTGGATGATTGTAAGTTTCGTGTTTGTCATTCCGGGTGCGCTGACAACTGTACTTCATGCGATGAACTCTGCGCAACAAGCGACGCTAGCACACAAGGCGCGGGTGACAATCGGACTTGCGACACTCACTGGCATTCTTACCAATATCGTCTTACAGTTTGGTACAACTCAAGTACTTGGTATCTTTGGTCACACGTATGCCGAAAACGCTGCATGGTGTCTGCGCATCCTGGCACTTGCTGCCTTCCCCTTGATTATCAAAAACCATTACATCTCCATCTGTCGTATTCAGGATCGTGTCGGGGGAGCCGTTCTCGGTATTCTTCCAGGTGGCATTCTCGAAGTAGTGGCGGCAACACTCGGTGCCCACTTCGGTGGCTTGAGCGGATTGAGTCTTGGTTGGGTCTCCGCGATAGCTGTTGAAGCTCTATGTATGTGTCATACCGTGTACAAGGCGGTCTGGTCAGGCGAGACGCTAGCAGTACAAGACGCCCAAAATTCGCAAGAGATTCAGGCCATCTGGCTGGTCGAAACAGCCTCAATGCCTGCCATCGCACAAAGCTATCCTGGTATCAAAGCACTACAACACATGGAAAACTCACTCCCTGGCATACGTGTGCGATCCAGTGGTACAAGTCAGGGACGCCTGAAGCCACTCCGCTTACAGAAGTATGAGCATGAGGAAGATGCGCCCGTACCAGTAGAGGCAGTTAGTAAGCCGCATACACGGGCGTAATGACAGCGATGAACAAAAGTACTTTTTTTATGGAAAAGCAAATTATTTGCTATACTGACCTGTGGAAATCATCACTAGGGATATTTGGATGAATAGGTAGAAGGGTATGATGATACAACAAGAACAGCCACTGCGGGTGCTTATGGTAACACCGCGCTTTTTCCCCTTTATGGGTGGTATTGAGACACATGTCTACGAGGTTGGACGCCGCATGGTACAAGATGGCGTCGAGGTAACTATTCTCACAACTCGACCACGCGCATCTTCCGATGCATTACCACGCGAGGAGTTCATAGAGGGCATGCGCATCCTACGCGTCCATTCCTGGCCTGAGGAACGCGATTATCATATCGCACCAGAAATGTATGCGCTCATTCAGCAAGGGAATTGGGACCTGGTACATTGTCAGGGATGCCATACGTTTGTGCCGCCTCTTGCGATGCTTGCCGCGAAACAAGCACGCATTCCCTATGTTGTGACATTTCACACGGGCGGCAACTCATCGCGCTTGCGTACTGCCATACGCGATACTCAGTGGTATGCACAACGCTCACTTTTACAGGGTGCAACTAAGCTAATAGGTGTCTCACACTTCGAGGCTAATTATTTTCGCACGCTCCTGCGTCTCTCACGCAAACGGTTTACGGTTATTCCAAACGGTGGAACGGTACTACCAGATGTCCATGTAGCAACGCAAACATTCCCACTGATCATCTCGCCAGGACGCCTAGAACGCTATAAAGGCCACCATCGCCTTATCGCTGCATTGCCTCACATACGCGAACAACGCCCTGATGCACGGCTCTTAATTCTAGGTGCCGGTCCATACGAGGCTGAGCTACACACACTAGCACAACATGCAGGAATGGCGGAGCATGTAGCTATTCGTTCGATTCCTGCGAGTAATCGTAAAGCGATGGCGGAGGCACTTTCACAGGCATCTGTGGTTGCCCTTTTGAGCGAGTATGAGGCTCATCCTGTCGCGGTAATGGAAGCCCTCGCGCTTCAGCTTCCAGTACTCGTCGCTGACACCTCTGGCATGAGCGAACTGGCACAACAGGGGTTGGTACGTGCAATACCCCTTGCTAGCTCCCCTGCTGAGGTTGCATACGCGGTACTGCAACAAATTGAGGAGCCACTTGTTCCACCTGCTGATATCGTTTTGCCAACGTGGGATGAGTGTGCGAAACAGGTACGAGCTGTGTATAGTCAATGTGTGAAGGAGAAGGTATGCGTATCTTAATACTAGCCCAATTTTACCCGCCGACGATTGGCGGAGAGGAGCGTCACGTGCGCAACCTTGCGGTTGCATTAGCGGAGCGAGGACACGATGTTTCAGTTGCAACGCTGCGACACGGTGACGAACCAGCACAAGAGATAGACGGCGGAGTTCGCGTACATCGCATTCGCGGCACAATGCAGCGCGTGAGCATGCTGTTCAGCGAACAAGACAAGCAGTTTGCACCGCCATTTCCTGATCCCGAACTGACACTCGCACTACGTCAGATTATTCTCGCGGAACGACCCGATATCATTCACGCCCACAACTGGATCATCCATTCGGTTACGCCCTTAAAAGCGTTGAGCAAGGCTAAGCTCATCATCACACTACATGATTATAGTCTTGTTTGTGTACAGAAACGCTTGACATATGAAGATGAGATATGTAGCGGTCCTGCGTTCATGAAATGTTTGCAGTGTGCATCCGACTTTTATGGTGCCCCAAAAGGTGTACCAACGCTGTTAGCAAACTGGGCGGGTGGCAAGCTAGAGAACCAGACAGTCGATATGTTTCTTCCTGTAAGTCAAGCCGTTGCCGATAATACACAACTTGCGACACGCCATGTGCCCTATCAAGTCGTACCAAATTTTGTGCCGGACAACGTAGCCGAAGCATGTAGTGACGATAACGAGTTCATAGAGCAGCTTCCAAAGGGTAAGTACATCTTATTTGTAGGTGATGTAAGGCGTGACAAAGGTGCAGAAACACTTTTACAAGCATATACAGAAATGCAAACTTCAATACCACTTGTGCTTATTGGAAGGCTTGGCAAGGACATATCAGTACCTATTCCTCCAAATGTGCTCGTCTTCCCAGGTTGGCCTCATAACGCGGTGATGACCGCATGGAGTCGCTGTACACTTGGCATCGTTCCTTCTTTATGTCAGGACTCTTGTCCCACGGTAGCGATGGAGGCGATGGCGGTCGGGCGTCCAGTGATTGCGTCGCGCATTGGTGGCCTTTCCGATATTGTGAAGGACGGCGAAACAGGCTTGCTGGTTCCTCCTGGCGATGTGCATGCGTTGCGCACCGCTATGCAATCGCTCCTGGAGCATCCAGAGCGACGAGAGCAGATGGGCCTTATGGCAAAAGAGCATGTGACGAATTTTCAAGCAAAGACGGTGGTGACGCGTATCGAGCAAGTGTATCAGGAAGTGACAGCGCGATGAGTTTCACTACCTCCCGTACTCCATATGGCACTTTGCTTCGCGTTTTGCCAGGCCCCCTACAACGTGTTGTGACAAAGACGATTGAGCGAGCAGGCGATACCGAACCTGAAAGCGTAGGAGCCGATGTATCGCGTTCTCTTGGCGGCGTAGGGACCGATGTATCGCGTCCTCTTGGCGTTTCAAGTGTCGGGAAGGACGCGATACATCGGTCCCTACCGTTAGGGTGGCTATCATTTTTAACGCTTCTTTGTGCGGTTGCGCTCTTTATAACCGCGTATGCTTTTACTGATGCGCGCAATGGTGGCGCAAGCATCAATACGCTGTTCTTGCCCGCACTGCTTTTGATGTTTACACCAATTGCAGTGCGTCTACTGGTTCCGACAACACCTCGTGCTGAGCGCATCTGGTTATTGTGCATGGTTGGACTCGGCTGTTATCTTGTAAAAGTACTCGCAACCCCGCTCTATTTCAGCTTCTTTGATGAGTTTCTGCATTGGCGTACAGTTGATGATATTGCCCGCAGTGGACATCTTTTTACACCGAATGCGCTGTTACCCGTTAGTCCATATTATTCGGGACTTGAGATTGTGACGAATGCATTCAGTACTATCAGTGGACTAAGCAGCTTCAACGCTGGTCTTGTGGTGATTGGAATGTCACGTTTACTCATGGTCCTGTCTCTGTTCGCGCTGAACGAGCAAGTTCTCAAATCCGCGCGTGTTGCAAGTCTGGCAACGCTACTCTACATGATTAACCCACATTTTCTGCTGTTTGATGCACAGTACGGCTACGAGTCTCTGGCCTTGCCATTGGCAACGTTGATGTTGTTTGCCTTATCGCCGCATCAACCTGTCTCTGTACGCCTGACACGCCTTGAGCCTCTCGCATCAATGGTAAGGTTTTCAAGAATAGGTCGTAACGAGCTTCATCACGACCTGCGCTGGATTACGCTGACGGCATGGCTTGTGCTCGTTGCCGTTGTCTTGACACATCATGTCACGGATTTTTTCTTTGATGCTTTGCTCATTCTGTGGACGATCGTTTACGCCTGGAAACGTCTCACTCCATTCTATCGGTCAAAATTGGTACTTACCGCAGGCATAGGCGTTGCACTCGCGCTTGCAAGTGTACTGCAAATCGGCAATCCTGTTGTAAGTTATCTTTCTTCGTTTATGAGTGTGGCACTGGACGAACTTGGACATATTCTTACTGGAACCGGAAGTGCAAAACAACTCTTTGTAAACTACTCCGGTCCTCCAACACCGATTTGGGAACGCCTCATAACCATCTCTTCTGTTGGCATCATCGTGTTCTGTCTCCCGTTTGGCCTATTGTGCCTTGTAAAGCGCTACCGCTCTAACGCTCTTGCCTGTACATTCGGCTTCCTGTCGCTACTCTATCCGGTCAGTCAAGCATTCCGCCTGACAAATTCAGGTGCAGAGGTCGCGGACAGGGCGGCAGCTTTTCTTTTCATTCCTATCGCGTCGGTTTTAGCAATTTTTATCGCTCAGTTTTGGCCCATAGCTCGCTTGCGTTGGGGACAGACAACATTGATAGTGAGTGCTATGTCACTTGTCTTTATCGGTGGCGTTGTGCTTGGTGCCGGTCCCGCGTCAGCACTCTTGCCAGGACCTTATGAGGTAATCGCTGATTCTCGCTCTATCGAACCAGAAGGCATACAAGCTGCATTATGGACACATACTTATCTACAACCCAATAGCCGTGTAGCATCTGACCGTATCAATCAAGTCTTATTGGGAACATATGGCGATCAGCATGTTGTCACCTCCATTGAGGATAACATCGACCTGTCACCTGTATTTCTCTCGACGAGCATGAATGATGAAGACAAGGCATTGTTACAACAAGCACAGGTTCACTACCTCGTCACTGATATGCGTCTGACGCACTCGTTACCTCTGTTGGGTTATTATTACGAAATGGATGAGGCAGACGCTTTTCACCGCAAGACTCCAATTGATGAACAGGCATTTACAAAGTTTAGTACGGCAGCGCAAGTGAATCGCGTGTATGACGGTGGAAACATTGTTATTTATGACGTGGGAGGGCTAAGTCGTGCGCTCGAAAAATAGCGATATCTTTATAGCACTGGGCATTGTGCTACTCAACGTAGTATGTATGTTGCTCCCCTACACTATTCTTTGGGTAAGCGTTCTGCTGGCCCTGCCAATGGTTTTTTTTGTGCCTGGATATCTGCTTGTAGAAATGCTCACGTTCAGACGTGAACTAGATAAATTTCATCGCCTTACGCTCAGTCTCGGATTAAGTCTAACACTAGATATTCTTGGTGGATTTCTGCTTAACATGTTGCCTATGGGTTTACGCGCACAATCATGGATTGCTCTACTAAGTTGCCTGGCACTCATATTCGCAATAGCCGCTCTCTACACGAGAAGAGGTGTAACGCCGTCAGAGAGAGAGATGCAAGGGGCATTGCCCGTGTCGGGACAGCAATGGATGGCAGCGATAGAGCAGCAAGAGACAATGCCCCTTGTTGGGCAACCAATAGTGAGGTCGGGAGACCGCAAAGGTCTCGCTTACATATCACGATCCAGAATTTGGGTTGGAGTGCGGAGTGGAATTGTATTTGCGTTTGCACTCACGATTGTCATTCTTTCCCTCCTGTATGCGACGCAAGGCGTGGCGGAACAGCCACGCCCCGGCTTTACACAACTCTGGATGCTACCCCCTAGCAATACAACACAGAATTGTGCCGTGAATGTTGGTATACGCAGTTTTGAAAATGGTCCTGCAACCTATCATGCGGTAATGACCATTAATAGTGTACAAACGATATCCTGGTCGGCTCTTGCGCTTACACCAAATCAGGTCTGGGAACGATCTATTGCCGTAACACCAACAAAAACAAAAACAAAAAATATGCTTGTGAAGGTGATTTTATACAAGAATGATAAACCTACGGTGGCCTACCGCGAGGTGCATATGATGTTGAACGTGTTGAGCAACGCGCAAAAGGTGGTGCATTGCGGAACGTGAAAATGCGCTGTAGGGGCTATACTTCATTACGCCCTCGTAGCTGTTAACCATTGCAGCAAGGGCGTAATGAAGTATAGCCCCTACAACATATCTGCATTCATTTGGTCAATAATATAATCATAATATACAGAGAATGGGGAAACATGCCGAAAGAGAAATGCAGAACATATGTGTATGTATCTATGCATATTCGGGAGAAACATATGATAAAACGAAGCTCTACACACGGTATACACATTCTCACTTGTACAATAAGTAGCCTACTTCTGCTTTTGGCAGCCAGTCTTATTCTTCCTTATGCCTCTGCACAAGGGCCAAGCAAACCTCTCACAGCACAGACTTATAGTATTACGCCACAAACAAGTAATAATGTTGTTTTAAATCCTGGCGAAGGATGGGTGTTGTACGGCGCACCATCCAATCAATCCGCCAGTACGATGGCTTATGCAACGGTTGGCTATGTCCGGTATGATTGGTCCAGCATCGAGCCAACCGAGGGTCACTACAATTGGTATATGATAGACAATGATTTGAAAGCATGGACAGCGCAGGGAAAACAGTTCGCCTTTGGTGTGATGAATGCTGACAGTACGAGTCAAATACCATATGTAACTCCACGTTGGGTGTTCGCCGATGGTGCAGCGTCTGTCCCTTGTGCCACATTCGATGATCTGACAGGTAAGAAGGGTGTTATTCAATATGAGCCGGTATGGGATAACCCCGTGTTCTTACAAAAGGTCCGTGATTTCCTGACAGCACTGGCGCAACGCTATGACAACAATCCACACATTGCCTATATTGACGTTCGCTCATACGGCAACTGGGGTGAGCAGCATGTCTATGGTATTCCGCCCTCGGTACCTTTATCAGCCGCAGGTGTGCAAATGCACATTCAAATGTATAAAGACGCCTTTAAGCATACGCAAATCATCGCACCTTGGGGAACATCAGACTACAACAGTACTTACGATTGGGCGGTAAACAATGGTATTGGCATGCGCCGTGACGGAATGATTGTTGACTCTAACGGGTCCGAGTTGACGCGTGCACAGGGCAAGGCACCAGCCGTGTTTGAGTTTTATGGTAGTTATCAATGGCTCAGTGCAAGTGGAAATTGGAATGCTACCAAACTACGGCAGGATGTGGAAATAGGCAAGCCCAGCTATATCGGTATGGGGCAGTGGGGTAACGATGCACAGGTATTACTCTCTAAAGAACCAACACTCATCCGCGACCTCGCTAACCACATGGGCTACCATTTTGTGTTGACGAATGTGACACTCCCTACAACGGTTGCCGCAAATCAACCAATGAATATCAGCTTATCCTGGAATAATCAGGGAGTGAGCTACCTTTATAAACCAGCCAGTGTCGCAGTTGCTTTGCTCGATAGCTCGAACAATGTTGTCCAGAAACAATGGTTCTCAGGCTCTAATCCAAAGGCATGGGCACCTGGACAGACCACAACAGAAAACGCGAATATCACCTTTACAGGTGTTAATAATGGTACATATAAACTCGCTGTTGGCTTGTTCCAAAACACAACGGATAGTAATCCCACCTACAATATAGGCAATCAGGGACGGACCGCGAATGGCTGGTATGTCGTCTCTAACACGCTCTCTATGGGTGCAAGCGCACAATGCCATCTATTGCTCGCATCACAGTTTTCAGTCCTTCCGGCCAACGTGTGTCAAAGTTCAAGAAAGGTTGTTGCAAGTGTAAGAAAATAATATATGAATGATGCATGGTGACAAGCAACAATGGTACCGTTTTACGGTACCATTGTTGCTTGTCACCATGCATCATTCATATAACTACTTTACCCAACGTACGTTGCACCCGTCATGACGCCAACAGCTATGACGGTCAAAATAAAACCAACGGTTGCCCATAGACGTGCGGGTGCTTGCCCCGTTTGCGCACGACGTTTAATCGCGGGGCGTAGCGCGCCATCACCAATACCCAGGAGCACAATCGCAATGATGAACGCCGTCATGACAAGACCGCCCCATGCACTCCCAAAGAAATTACCAAAGCCGTTTGTTCGTGTAATCAACACAATGCCAAAGCCAATTGTGAGCGTCCCTGTATAGGTCAGAAAGCGGACCGTGTTGATAGCAAGTTGCACCAGCGTCTCGCTCGCTCCTTTGCCGATCAACGGCACAATCACAAACGCAAGCAATGCATAGCCACCTACCCAGGTTGCCGCGAACACAACATGCCCGTAGCGTATTAGCCACGTCAAAAGTATCATTACATCCCCTCCTTCTGCTGTAAAGAAATACGCCGACGTAGAAGCCATTCGCCAATAAACGCTCCAGGAGGACCACCAGTGACAAGCACAATCAGAGGAAACCACCATCCCCATAGGCCATCTATTGAGGCCGTTCCCACAATAACAACTAATAGTAGATAGTTTATACCGTGTATTGGTCCCAAAACATGCACAATATTTTGCTGTCGTGTTACGGCAGCCGCTACAAGTGTCACCAAAAGCACAAGGTCTATCAGTGCGACCACTTGCACAATCCGCAGCCGTTTACGAATACGTTGCTCTTGTTGCATAAAGTGTCGTTCCCTTTTCAAAAATCAAACGCGTTTGAAACGTCAATCAAACGTGTTTAAATCATAGCGAAGTATGATATACTTTGTCAATAAGGGAAGGACACTAGAGCGATGACCGCGAGTGACACAAAAGACCGCATTCTCAACGCTGCCGAGCATATTTTCGCCGAACAAGGTCTGGAAGCTGTTTCATTACGAGCGGTAACAACTGAGGCAGGTGTCAATATTGCTGCTGTAAACTACTATTTTGGCTCAAAGGCAGCATTGCTACAAGCGATGACACAGCGTCATTTCGCGCCCGTCAACGCAGAGCAGCTACACCGTCTTGAGCTACTTGAAACGAACAAGCAGGAACTTTCAGTAGAGGCGATACTGCGCGCTTATACCACGCCTATTTTTGCGATGTTCGATGCCCAACGCGGACGCGAATGGATGCAAGCAAAGATAATGGCCTTTCGCGCTGACTCACCTCATATCAATACACAAACGGAGAGCGAGGCGGATGCGGAAGTGATTAGCCGCTATTATGAAGCGATGAGGCGCGTGATACAGCATGTGCCAGCAGATGAACTCTGGTGGCGTTTCGAGCGTGCCCGCAATCTGCTTCTGGCAAACCAGAGTCGGCGTTTCATAGCACCCGCCGAAGATGAGTCCTTACAAAGCTCAAAACGCGACGAACGGGCATGGCTGATTACGTTTTTGGTTGGAGGGTTGCAAGCGGATGCGACGAAAGAGAATAATACGGATACACCAATTGTAGGGGTCTAATTCTATTACATCCTCGTGGCTATGAACAATGCTAACCGGATTGATTCTCATAGACAATCCAGCACAATGTATGCTTCCAGAAACTCTCGCATTTACGCAGACAATTGACACTGCACTTCGTGCTATTGCAACAAGTGTAGACAAAGAACAACGATTGGAGAATTTTCCAGATGTGCAAGCAGTGTTTACTCAGCTAGAGCATATTGACACCTCCACAAGCTCATCACTCATCACGCTACGGTTCGTACAAGCAGAGGCCAAAAGCATTGTGCGTGGTGTCATCACAATGCAACAACTGCTTTCCACTAAGACACAGATATAAATTCTCTATAGAGACATTTCCTAAGATTAGCAGACATTCACCCTATTTTCTAGCCAAAGATAACATTCTTGTGGTGACAGATATTGATTTTTGTCATTCCATAGTTTATACTACTATCATCTTACCAGGAAACTTTCAAAGAGTATTATAAAGAGGAACTGAAAAGATGATTACACGTTCACTTGGAACACACGGGCCTAAAGTATCAGCCATTGGTCTAGGCGGCTCTGGCATGTCCGATAGCTATGATCCAACGAGTGAGGCTGAAAGCATCGCGACGATTCACACCGCGCTCGATAGTGGTATCACCTTGCTTGACACGGCCGATTTCTACGGTATGGGGCACAACGAGATGCTGCTACGCGATGCCCTGCGCGGACGGACACGCGAGCAGGTCGTACTCAGCGACAAGTTCGGAGGGCTACGTGACCCTGATGGTCGCTTTATTGGCACCGATGGTCGTCCTGCCTCTGTAAAGAACTTTCTTGCCTACACACTGCGCCGACTTGGTACCGATTACGTTGACATCTATCGTCTCGCACGCCTTGATCCTGACGTGCCCATTGAAGATACCATTGGAGCTATCGCGGACATGGTAAAGGCCGGACATGTTCGCTATATTGGCCTCTCCGAGGTTGGGTCCGCTACGATACGGCGTGCACAGGCCGTACATCCCATTTCCGACTTACAAATCGAGTACTCGTTGCTCTCGCGCAACGTCGAGGCAGATATTCTCCCCACATGTCGCGAGCTTGGCATCGGTATAACTGCGTATGCTGTCCTGTCACATGGTCTACTCAGCGGACATTGGTCGAAAGAGCACTCACCTGCGCCCAGTACTTTCCAGAGTATTAGCCCTCGCTTCAATGGAGCCAACCTCGATCACAATCTTGCCCTTGTCGAGGCACTACGCCCGATTGCAGAGGCAAAAGGAGCAACCATCTCACAGCTTGCTATTGCCTGGGTGCTTACACGCGGACAGGATATTGTGCCAATAGTCGGAGCAAGTCGGCGCGAGAGCCTCAATCAGTCCTTAAAGGTCCTCGACCTGACACTGACGACCGATGACCTGGCCCGGATCGAGCAGGCTATCCCAGCAGGAGCTGCCGCAGGCGAACGCTACCCCGTGCCACTAATGGCTCTACTTGATAGTGAACGAGGCCGAGAGCAGAACCAATGACCGACGAAACACTCACTTCCGAACGTATTCTCGAAGCGGCGGAGGCGGTTCTCCGCCGCTTCGGACTTGCCAAAACGACCGTTGTCGATGTTGCACGTGTCCTTGGTGTAAGTCATGGCAGCATCTATCGGCACTTCCCCAGTAAAGCGGCACTCCGTGATGCCGTTGCCGAGCACTGGCTGGCAAAAAAGTTGGTGCCGCTGACCACGATTGCGAACGAAGGTGGACCCGCCTTGGAGCGTCTGCGGCACTGGCTCAATCTGTTATGCTCCAGTACACGAACATATGCGCTTGACGACCCGGAGTTATTCGCCACGTACAAGGAGCTTGCTAGCGAGACAAGGGGTGTCGTCAGGGCACACGTCGATTCCCTCACTGAGCAAATCACACATATCATTAGCGATGGAGTCGCTCAAGGTGAGTTTGCCGCCGAGAATCCCTTCGTTTCCGGTCGGGCGGTGCTCTCCGCAACAACCCGCTTCCACGATCCAGCCCACGCCGCCGAGTGGTCTGATCCCGACATCGATGCCGCGTTCGACGGCGTGTGGTCCCTGATCCTAGTCGGTCTGAGTCCGCGTAATATTCCATAATAAAGAGCGGGGCAGAGTGTGGACAAAGTTACACATCGTCTCTTTATTTCTCTCTTAAACGTATCATTTATGGAAAGGAGACACATCATGGCAGATAATGACAAACTTAAAAAAGGCGATTCTGTTGAGTGGGACACGTCACAGGGCAAGACATCGGGCGAGGTGGAAAAGAAAATCACAGAGCCAACCGATATCAAAAAGCATCATGTTGCAGCTTCAAAGGATAACCCGGAATATATCGTGAAAAGCGATAAATCAGGCAAAGAGGCCGCACATAAACCTGACGAGCTACACAAGAAATAAATGTAGGAGTCTAATTCATTACAACCCCCCATAGGCGTCAAGATAAGAATAGTTGAGATTATTATGAAGATAAAACTGATCGCGGAGAGCATGACAGGGGCAGAGCACCTGTCATGCTTTCCCACCGTTCGACACATCATTACAAACCCAACAACCCTTAACTTGACGCCTATGGGGTCTAATTCACTGAGGGTTGGTCATAAATCGCTGAAAGCTGATAGCAAGCCAGACCATGATTCACCCAATTCGGTCATTCTTTACGGCTGAGATAAGCTCAACTAGGTCTACAAGCGTCGTTTGGCTTGTCGAGCTAAAGGAATTATGACCAACCCTCAATTCACTACAACCCCCGTCAAGTGATGCTTGACGTAATTGGGCAATGACGATGGCACCGCCCGCTTGCTCAAACCCTCTTCACATTTTATTAAGCGACATGTCGCGTTGCGACACAAATGAGCATGAACATCATAGTATTTGATGCAAATGCGTCATTTGTAGGCGATGTTCAGAGGAATGAGACCCTTACAATTGACGTTCCAGTAGAACAACGGGGACTTTGCGTGTGATCTTTGCCTGAAGCTCAACGAGAGATGGTATCTTCTGTACCTGGATACGTCCGAGACGTTCCCCCTCCGCGCTTTCAACGACGCTGGCTCTGGCCTCGAACTTCTCAGTACCCACTTCGACGGTTACATCAGGATGCGCGACCAGATTGTGATACCAACCGGGATTGGTTGGCGCACCCCTGTTGCCAGCGAACACGTAGATGTGACCGCCCTCGGACAAATAGGCCAGTGGGCTGATACGGTGTTGACCACTTTTGGCTCCCGTCGTCGTCAGCAGAAGTAAGGGAGTGCCAGCGAATGGACCGCTAACGTTGCCCCCATTCGCACGGAACTCTTCGATAACCTGGCGGTCCCAGGCATTCAAGTCATGTATCTCAGTCACGAAATGCTCCTTGTAAACGCCTCTGCTACGTCTTTCGTCGTAGCAGAGGCGCTCTGATAACAGATGCCTTTGGTGAAACGGTCAATGCTATTTGGACTATGCCTTGTTCTTGAAGTAGTGACCTTGCTCCAAATCAGCGAGTAGCCCTACATGTACTGGTTGCCACCCCAGTAACTGCTGAGTGAGCACGCATGTAGCCGGGGAATCGAGGCCGATAAAGCCACCCAGCCAGGTGAAGTGCTTGCCTGCATCCTCAGGAGAGATGGAGGCTACTGGCAGGTCAAGATGCCGACCGATCACCTCGGCGACGCTGCGGATTGGCACACCTTCGTCCCCGACCGCGTGCAGCACCGATCCCGCTGGTGCCTTCTCCACAGCTAGGCGGAAGAGGTGCGCGGCATCGAGCCGATGGACAGCAGGCCAGCGATTGGACCCATCGCCGATGTAGCCGGAGACGCCACTGGTATGGGCGATGCGGATCAGGCTCGCCATAAAGCCAACGTCTCCATCGCCATGAACAGTGGGAGGGAGTCGCAGGACGGATGAGCGGACGCCACGTGTAGCGAAGGAGAGCGTCATGTGTGCATTGTCCAGCCGACCCTCTGCGTCAGTATTCGGACGAGCCACATCTGGCTCAGGGTCCCGTTCAGTTGCCACACGCCCCGGTGTGAGTCCGAGCAAGCCGGAGGCGATGACGAACGGTCGGTCAGAGCCTGCAAGCACCTCGCCAAAGGTTTCGATGGCGCGGCGATCCGCATCGACTGCACCCTTGAAGTCTCCTGAGAAGGCGATGTCATGCTTGAATGCGAGGTGAATGACACCATCTGACGCGGCAGCTACACTGCGTAGAGTATCGAGATCATCGAGTGTGCCACGATGCACCTCTACTCCTGCCGCAGCAAGGGCCGCAGCCGCACTTTCTGAGCGTGCTAGCCCGATGACCTGATGGCCCGCGCCAAGCAACTCAGGAACAACGGCGGAGCCAATCCAGCCGGACGCACCAGTAACGAAAACTTTCATTGGAAATTCCTCTCGTAGATGAGGGTTGCGGTCAGCATCTCTCGCGAAGACATGCGTTCCGTACACCCGAATACTCATCAATACAATTTCTAGCCAGTAGAACAGGCTGATGCCTTTGCAACAACATGTTACAATAGATAGTATAGCCAGAATGGGAACACAGGACAAGCAACAATTCATGTGTTTTGTTACGTATGCAACATGGAGGGAAAAGTGTCGCAGGAAGACCAGACCGATCTGCGCATTCGGCGCACGCATAAATTCTTGCAGGATGCAATGATTGAACTGATTGCTGAGCAAGGCTTCGATGCTCTCACGGTAGGCGATATTGCCGAGCGCGCCATGATTAACCGCGCCACGTTCTACCGCCATTATCAGGATAAATATGATCTGGTGGCAAAGATTTTTGAAGAGGCAGCGAATCACCTGATGGAGAATATGAAGCCCATGCGCAAAGACGCGGGTCAGAGTAAGATGGAGAACATGCTAGAGATGTGGATACAGTTATTTGAGCATGTCGCTGAAAACACCCGCTTATACCGAGCGATGCTGGGGAAAAACGGTAGTTCGTGGTTTGCTGCCAGGATGCGTGAGCACACCATAAAACTTACGCTTGAGCGTCTGAGACAGTATGAACACCTGGAGGAACCTGGCAGGCAACAGATCAAGCCAACGATTCCCCCGGAACTTGCTGTCATGCAACTTTCACATGTCATGATCGGCACCATCGTCTGGTGGTTGGAGAGCGAAAAGAGCTACACTCCCCGGCAAATGGCAACGTGGTTTTTTCACTTTGCGTTCTATGGCTATCTCTCCGCGGTCGGCTATGATGCCCCTATGCTAAAGAAGGATTGAGGATATCTATAGGGACCGTGTATCCCTGTTAATTTGTTAAACCGCATTATAATGAGATCCCTACATTTACCAGCGAAAGGCGTAGCCAACGCCGCGTACGGTCTGAATCAATTTGGGATTCGCGGGGTCTTCTTCCAGCTTTTCACGCAGCCAGCGAATATGCACATCGACGGTACGCGTGTCACCCGCGTAGTCGTAGCCCCACACATTGTGGAGCAATTGATCGCGTGTGAGAACGGTGCCGCGATTGCGTACAAGATAGGTCAACAGGTCAAATTGTTTTGGTTGTAACTCCATGTCTTGCCCGCGACAATTGACGCGCCGACCCGCGAGGTCGATACGTAGAGGTCCCGCAACCAGTTCACGACTGGGGCGCGGCACCTCTTGCGCTGGCTCCTGTGTAGAAGTGTGGTTTTCGTTCGGATGAGGATATTCCGCACGCCGTAGTAGTGCACGGACACGTGCCAGCAGTTCGCGGCGACCAAATGGCTTCGTCACATAATCATCGGCTCCGACTTCAAGACCGACCACTTTGTCGATCTCGTCGCCTTTCGCGGTCAGCATCATGATTGGCGTCGTCTCGGTGTTTCCCTCACGCCGCAACTGGCGGCAGACCTCAAGACCGTCCATTTCGGGCAACATGATATCCAGGATAATCAAGTCAAGTTTCTCGGTTCGCGCTGCCTCTAATGCAGTGGCTCCGTCGGTTGCCGTCGTCACATGATAGCCCGCCTGCTCTAAATTATATGCGATTGTCTCTACCAAAACCGTTTCGTCATCGACAACAAGAATGTTCCGTGCCACAGACTGCCTCTCCCCCGTGGATCAACCGAAGCGTCCACTGATATAGTCTTCTGTCTCTTTTTTCTTAGGATGCTCGAAGAGTTCAACCGTCGGTGAAATCTCCATCAATCTGCCGCTCAGGAAGAAACCGGTGTATTGAGATACACGCGACGCCTGTTGCATGTTGTGTGTCACAATCACAATGGTGTAGTCCTTCACTAGTTCGTTGATCAATTCCTCAATTTTCAGTGTCGCAATCGGGTCGAGTGCCGAAGCAGGCTCGTCCATCAATAACACATCAGGCTTTACCGCAAGGGCACGAGCGATACACAGACGTTGCTGCTGTCCACCGGACAGACCAAGCGCGGATGCATTCAAGCGGTCCTTCACTTCGTCCCAGATAGCGGCACCACGTAGGCTCTGCTCTACCGTTTCTTTGATGTAGTTGTTAGGTTTCCCCTGCACACGTAGACCATAGGCGATGTTTTCAAAGATAGACTTTGGAAATGGGTTAGGACGCTGGAACACCATACCCACGCGCTGACGGAGCAATACCACATCCTGTTTTTTATCATAGATGTTTTGACCATCCATCGTAGCGACACCGTCGGTGCGAGAACCGGGTATGAGATCATTCATGCGGTTGAGCGTACGTAAAAAGGTTGATTTCCCACAACCGGAAGGTCCAATCAGTGCTGTGACCTGACGTTCACGTATTGGGAGTGCCACATCATACAATGCTTGTTTCGCACCGTAGAAAAAGTTCAAATGCTCAACATTGATCTTATAGTTCGCGTGTGTATCTATAAGTGTGCTTGCGTCAACTTTCCTATGCACAAGGTCAGTCGGAGATGCAACCGGTTCATCATGCTGAACGGCACCCTCATTTAATTGCGGTTGCTCAACGGCCTGTGGGTTTTGTAATTGTTGAACGGGCTGTAGATTGAGACGCGATGGTTCCATTGCCATCTGATTGCTCCTCCTCGAATATGTTTCTTCTATACTATGCTAATGGATACTCTTTATGCAATGGGATAGACGCATCAACGATAAGTCTGTCAGCAAGCACGACCAAACGAATATACCGCCCTGCGAGTGCCTTACTAATAAAGTAAGGACGCCCTTCATACGAGATGTGTCCACTACGTGCGACTTTCCGTGAAAAAATGTTAGCACCCTCTGGTAGTGTGATATTTCCACTGCCAGAAAATTCTGCTGAGATGTTCATACTAGCGTTGCCTCGCTTCTTCTGAACTGGTTAGAAGGACACATGTAGCATACCTTCGCTGTCATACCTTATGCCGCCGTGAGTCTGCGCTGGATATAACGACCGATACCACGTGCAGCAAGATTTATAATTAACAGTAGAGCAATCAAGAGCGCAGATGAGCCAGCAGCAATAGTTGACTCTTGAGCAGTAGTGAGACTGCTACTTCCTGCACCGGGTCCCGCTACATAATACAGATGAGTAGTCAAGGTATCGCTAGCAATAAAGGGAGTAAGTGTAAACACGTTTGATGGACTTGTCAGTCCCATCGTGAACAACAACGCTGCTGCCTCGCCAATGATGCGTCCTGCTGTAAGAATCACACCTGTGATAATCCCCGGCAATGCCGAAGGAATAACGACTGTGCGAATCACACGCCATCTAGTCGCGCCTAAAGCAAGACCACCCTCACGTAGTTCACGTGGCACTGAGGCAAGCGCATCTCCAAACAGACGCAACCCTAAAGGGAGTCCCAGACAGAGTAGCGTAAGCGCACCAGCAAGACGACTGAAGCCAAGATGCAAGGAACTACTAAAAACGAGAAAACCAAACAATCCTAACACAATCGTTGGAACGCCAGCTAAGGTCTCAGCAGCGAATTGAATAGATGTCACAAGCGGCCCCTGTCGGGCATACTCATTCAGATAAATCGCAGCCGCAAGTGAGATAGGAATAAGAAAAATCTCTGAGAGAATCAACACGTAGAACGTGTTGAATATTTCACGTCCAACACCTGCATCACTTGTATTATAAAAAGACGGGTTTATGAGGTAGCTTAACCCTTGGAGAAGTAGGTAGACGATAACACCGATAAAAATTAACACAACAATGGCTGCAACAATCCAGAGAATTGTCGTTGCTATATTATTGCTCGTGTGTAAACGTCGTACCAGACGGGAGAGTTGTGCTCCACGCTCTTCCCTACTTTGTTCAGGTGCTTGTACCATTTGCTGAGTACTCATTTATACACACTCCTACTCGCAAGATAACGGCTGATGCAGACGAAGATAAACGAGATGATCAGTAAGATAAATGCCAACGTAAAGTAGGCATCACGAGCTGGACCAAGTGCTTCACCAAAGTCGGTTGCAATCAACTGCGTTATGTTGACGTTTGGCTGAAAGAAGACAGAAAACGAAAACAGGTTTTTAGGTAGACCACTTCCGAACAGTACAAGACTTACTGCCAGCGTTTCGCCAATCGCACGCGCGGTACCAAGCACTACTGCCGTCGCTAGCCCTGAAGTTGCGGAAGGGATGATCGCATTACGCATCATCTGCCAGCGGGTCGAGCCAAGTGCGAGACTCGCTTCACGTACACTGTTTGGAACCGCACGCAACGCGTCAATGGACACACTAATGATTGTGGGTAAAATCATGATGATGAGCACAAGAATAGCCGCACCCCAACCAAAACCTGCTGTCGCGCTTCCCCCTTCTAATGGCCCGATCAAGTGCTGCAAAAATGGCACTAAGACCACAAGACCTAAGAAACCAACCACAACGGAAGGCATACCGGTAAAAATTTCAATGAGCGGTTGCAATATTCGTGCTAACCACGGTGGACACAGTTCAGTAAAGAAGAGGGCCATACCGAACGCGAGTGGAGTGGCGATGAGAACCGAGAAGAAGGTGATGACAAGCGAGCCAAGGATAAGTCCACCAGCACCAAAGATTGGTTGACCACTATCAGTTGTCGCACCACTTGGATCCCAGTTGCTCGTGAACAAAAAGGTGCCGACGTTCGCACCTTCTCCAAATACCTTGAATGCATTTAAGCCAACGAAAAGAAATACACCAAGAATGATAACTACGATCAGCAATGCGCAGATAAAGAACACATAGCGTGCAATTCTATCTGCAGCATATGAACCGCGTGATGCCTGTTGTCCTACTTGCACGATAACACTCCTTCCTAACCACAAAGCTGTAGAGGTGCAATAATGCTGCACCTCTACAGGCTACTATCCCTTACATCTTAGCTTTTCGGCTGGTGAGCTTGGATTGCGTCCGATGTCATGTCACTGATAAGTAGGAAGTCGAGTTTTGACGCCTCGTTCTTGCCATCAGAACTTCCCATATAGTCAATCAATGCTTGGGCAGTGCCAGTTGCAGGACCCTTGGTATACATGTGCTCGATGTTCCAGAACTTATAGGTGTTGTTCTTCACAAGATCAGCAGTTGGTGCTTGCCCGTCAATGTTGACGATAGTCAAAGATGAACCTGCCTTCTTCGAGGCATTTGATGCGGCATAGCCGATTGCACCAGCAGTCTGCTCAACGTTCTTAATAACCGTTCCTGTGCTATCTGTAGTCAAGCTTGAAGGTCCACTTACTTTCTCAGGGCCACCAAGAATATAATTTTGGAATGTTCCACGTGTACCAGAGCTAGTTGGGCGACTCACGACAACGATTGGGAGGCTTGGACCACCAACTTGACTCCAATTTGTCGTTTGACCACTATAAATGCTCTTGAGTTGTGCTGTTGTCAAATTGGTAACGCCAGTTACCTTACTATTAACAATGACCGTGAAAATGACAACTGCTACTTGATGATCGACAAGATCAGCCTGTCCACTCTTCTTAAAGAGGTCGGAGTTACCGATCTGCACACCACCCGACTCAACCTGAGCCAAACCAGTACCGCTACCACCAAGACCAACAGTTATTGATGCACCCGAACACTTAGCTTGATAGTCTTTTGCAACTGCCTGGACTAACGGTGCCAACGCAGTTGAGCCAGAGACATTGAGCGTTCCTGTGACACAGTTGTACGAGCCAGGAGTGCCCGCCGTACTACTTGTTGTACTCGTGGAGCCGCTACCACTGGTTGGAGTGCTACCTGTTGAGCCACTATTACCACTACCACTACTGGTGGTACCACCGCAGGCGGAAATAACAAACATCATCAAGGCCATGAATATGGCTAGTACGGGCGCGATACGCCATTGCTTCGACATGAAATTCTCCTACTAAATTGAAAGCAAAACGTGAAAGATGATACACAGCATGAAGAGAATGCTCAGTATCCTTACTCCACAATTCTTGTTCATGCGTTATCGTTCCATTCATACGTTAACATTCGTGCATTAACTATGCTTTATGGATATGTTAAGGGAGGGTTAAATATTCCCAAAGGATAGGAGATAGACTTACCAAACATTCATGTAGGATTGAGAGAGATGTGCAGAATTATCGTGATGAGCAAGTTTCAGGTGGAAGGCGTACGTGCGATAATGAGGAAGCAAAACAACAATGCAAAAGGAGCCACTATGCCAACACGTTATTTTGAGGATTTCCATGTCGGGGACGTAATCGACCTCGGAAGCACATCTGCTAGTGCGGAAGAGATCATCGCGTTCGCCAAACAATACGATCCACAACCATTTCACATTGACCCGGAACAGGCCAAACATTCCGCATTCGGCACACTTGTTGCCAGCGGTTGGCACTCTTCAGCCCTCTTTATGCGTTTACTTGTTGATGGTTTGCTAAACGATACCATTAGCATGGGGTCTCCTGGCGTTGACGAAGTGCGTTGGCGCAGGCCCGTTCATCCCGATGAAAAACTTCATGCAAGTTTCACCGTTATAGAGACTACAGCATCAAAGAGCAAACCCAACATGGGCATTGTTCGCTCACTCTGCGAATTGACGAATCCAGAGGGCGAGGTGGTGATGAGCCTCAAAGGATCACATTTCTTCGGACGAAGACCCGCAACCACTTAAGGTAGCTTAAAATGTTGGTGGACTTTTTGGGGGGGGGGGGCCCCCACAAAAACCCACAAATTTT
>CAXUHF010000018.1:54283-59958 GCA_964250765.1 uncultured Ktedonobacteraceae bacterium
AATTTTTCCTTTTTTTTTCTTGGGGGGGGGGGGGGGGCGGCCCCCCCCCACACCAAGTCCACCAACATTTTAGCTGCTTGTTTCTTTATTGCTCTGATGCTATGATAGGTATGTTCTCAACGCCTATCATAGCAGTCAAGCGGTTTTGTGCCGCTTTTCGCAGAGGAGGATGCTCTTTTATGGCTGCGCCAACACTACAACGGAGGACTTCCGCATCGACGCTTCTCGTAACCCAATTACGGAAAATAGGCAACTCGATTGGGCGTCCTCTTTTTGCTGTCATTCTAGCACTCATTGCGGGCGGCATCGTCATTCTTTTGACCTCGCCTGGTGCGTTACCGGATCGCTTTAGTGCGGTCATCACTGCATTTCAAGACTTATATCAAGGATCTTTTGGCAACCCACAGACGTTTTCTTCCACACTTGTTCGGGTGAGTCCCCTGATTCTTACGGGTCTCTCCGTTGCTATCGCCTTTCGTGCAGGACTCTTCAACATTGGTGCGGAGGGACAATTAGCAGTAGGCGCGATGACAGCCGCTATTATTTCCTTCACGCTTTCGGGTCTCCCAGGCTGGTTGCTTGTTCCTCTTATGCTCATTGGGAGTATGCTCGCGGGTGCCGTTTGGGGAGGCATCGTGGGTATTCTCAAAGCGTGGCGCGGAGCGCATGAGGTTGTCACCACCATTATGCTCAACTGGATCGCATTTTACGTCACGGACTATTTGATTACAGGTCCATTTAAAGACCCGAAACAATCTGATGTGACACCCACCATTCCGACAAACGGCATCATTCCTTCAGTAGCGGTCTTTTATAATCAGACGTTAGGCACGTTTCTACCCAAGATACCTTCTCCCGATGCCTATCTTGTAGATATGGGTATTTTTATCTCTTTGCTTGCACTTGTCGTGTACTGGTTTATCACCTCGCGTACCGCCTTTGGCTATGAGGTGCGTGTGATCGGGCAAAACCCTAAAGCGGCACGCTACGCAGGCATTCCTATTAAGCGGAACTTGTTCGCGGTCATGGCACTCGCGGGTGCCTTCTCTGGTCTCGCTGGTGCCTTGAATGTAATGGGACAATTTCCGTATCACCTCATCTCTAGCACGTTTAGCATTGACTCGACAGGCTTTGATGCCATTGGTGTCGCACTACTTGGGCGTACAACAGCTATAGGTGTATTGTTTGGCTCGCTTCTGTTTGGTGGTTTGCGTCAAGGCGGAACATTTATGCAGGCTGACGCTGGCATACCGGGGGATTTGGTATACATTATTCAAGCCCTTGTCCTCTTCAGCATTGCAGCAGAATTTTTGCCCACGCTGCAACGTTCTCTGCCGAGTTGGGCACGTCTGAGTCGTCGCCCTTCTCTCGTTCCAAACATCACAGGCTCGACAGAGGCCGCATCAGCACTGGTCGAGACTGGCTCAACGGGAAGTAATACAAGTGAGGCCAGTGCGCCCCAAAGTAGTTCAGTTGCGGTGATTGAACGCACGGCAGAAGAGCAGAATGCACTATCCGACTATCGAGAGGTACCACTACGCAAGAGCGAGGAGGAAAAATAGTGTTTTTACAAATATTTTTACGCGTCATCACCTCTAGCGATCTCTGGGCCGCGACTCTGCAATTTGGCGCATTATTGCTCCTGCCAGCCCTTGGGGGAGTGATATCCGAGCGGAGCGGTGTCGTCAATATCGCAATGGAAGGTATGACGCTAACAGGTGCATACGCTGGTGCTTTGACCGCGTTGGCAACGCACAATGCTTTCGCTGGCATTATCGGTGCGATGATCGCAGGTGGCTTGATGGCTCTTGTCCATGCCATCGTCTCGATCAATTTTAAAGCCAATCAAGTTGTAAGTGGTATCGCCATCAATATCGCCGCCTTAGGCTTGACTGACTACTTGCTCACCATTCAAACACATGGACAAGGTGTGCCAGCACTTCGACCAGAACTACGTATTCCAGCCGTTACGCTTGGGCCACTCGCCAATATTCCCTTTATCGGCCCCGTTTTCTTTCAACAAAACATCATCTTTTACGTCGCAATCGTTATTCTGCTCGGTATCCAGTTTTTGCTCTTCCGTACAAACATTGGCTTACGGATTCGCGCGGTTGGTGAACAACCTCAGGCGGCAGATACGGCGGGTGTGAACGTGCGTCTGGTCCGCTACCTCTGTGTCATTAGCAGTGGCTTGCTTTCCGGTTTAGCTGGCGCGTTCTTATCACAAGGAATCGCGGGTATCTTCAATACAAATATGACGGCAGGCGTTGGTTATATCGCGTTAGCCGCAATGATTTTTGGGAAGTACAATCCATTAGGTACGGCAGGTGCCTGCCTCATCTTTGGACTTGGCGAGGCACTCAGCCCACGCTTACAAGATACAGGTATCTCACCCAATCTGCTCAGCACGCTGCCCTATATTCTGACACTGGTTGCCCTTGTCGGCCTCGTTGGACGCACTACCGCTCCGGCAGCCGATGGCATACCGTATGAGCCAGGAACCGAGTAGGGAACTGATGATCGTCTTTCACCAATTAATCAGGATAGAAAACGTCTGTAGGAGTCTCATTCTATTACACCCTGTGGGCAATCGATCCCTCGAACGAGCGCGTATATGCTGACATTCTCGCGTCCTATAAAACATATCAAATGCCCACAGGGTGTAATAGAATGAGACCCCTACAGTTGACGTATCCGCGTTATGTTGACAATCAACCGCCGACGAGGACGCGATACATCGGTCCCTACAGCACGCCAAACAACGGAAGGAACAATAAGATATGCAAGAAAGCACAATGATAAGGCCGACGGAGGAATCAGCTAGTCCCTTCGCGGTAGAAATGCGCAATATCAGTAAGGCATGGCCCGGCGTTGTGGCAAATGATAACGTCAATCTGTCTGTGCGCAAGGGCGAGATACACGCGCTCGTGGGAGAGAACGGCGCGGGTAAATCGACGCTCATGAACATTTTGTATGGGATGATTCGGCCCGATAGCGGCGAGATTGTAATTAACGGGCATACTGCTTCCATTACGGGTCCACGCGACGCTATTCACCTGGGTATCGGTATGGTGCATCAGCACTTTATGCTTATTCCGCCACTCACGGTCGCGGAAAATATTGTGCTTGGACGTGAACCCGGTGGCCTCAGTTCTCCCTTCAATTTCCGCAAAGCTCATAACGATATCCTGGCTCTAAGCAAACAATATGGTCTCCCTATCGAACCAGACACACGCATCGAACGTCTCTCTGTTGGCTTGCAGCAACGGGTCGAAATTCTCAAGGTACTCTATCGTGGAGCGGACATTCTCATCATGGATGAGCCAACAGGAGTATTGACGCCACAGGAAACCTTTGAACTCTTTTCGGTCCTACGCGGCCTCGTGGCGCAGGGAAAAACAATCATCTTCATTACGCACAAATTGCGTGAGGTGCTGGAACTCACCGATAATATCACTGTGCTACGCCGTGGTAAAAATGCTGGTACACTTGTCACGAAGGAGACGAACCAGACAGAGATCGCGCGCATGATGGTAGGGCGTGAAGTCTTGTTACGTGTCAACAAAACAGTGAGCAAGCCCGGTCCCATTGTCCTACATGTCGAAGGCTTACAAGCGCAGGATGATCGCGGCCTTGAGGTGCTGCACGGTGTCAGCCTCGATGTACATGCAGGTGAAATTCTCGGCGTTGCTGGCGTCGAAGGCAACGGTCAAACCGAACTGGTCGAGGTTCTAAGCGGTATGCGTAAAGCGACTGGTGGCACAATGACCATTACACCAGCAGAGGCTGGACGCGTCAATACAGCTAGTAATATCACACATATGGACGCACGCGAAGTTCGACTTGCAGGCATGTCACACATACCGGAAGATCGGCGCGGGAGTGGTCTAGTGCTCACCGAGTCAATAGAAGACAACACGATTCTAGGACGACAACGCTCAGGGCAATTCTCATGGCGGGGCTTTGTGCTCATGCTCAGGAACATCGCAACGTGGGCCAAACGTCTCGTTACCGAATTTGATATACGCACGCCCTCGATTGAGGCCCCGGCTCGTGCGCTTTCCGGTGGCAACCAGCAAAAAATTATCATCGCTCGTGAGTTCGCCACCGACCCCGTAACGCTTATCGCTGCCCAACCAACACGCGGCGTCGATATCGGTGCTATCGAATTTATCCACCGTCGCCTCATAGAGCAACGCGATGCAGGCAAGGCTGTCCTGCTTATCTCTGCCGAATTGGACGAAATACGCTCCCTCTCTGACCGTATCGCCGTCATGTACGAAGGAAAAATCGTCGATGTCGTCGGGCCAGAAGCCACCGAAGAACAATTGGGCGTGTTGATGACTGGAGGGCATCTCGAATAGCTATAATGATGAACTCTATCTCCTTGTTACACTTAGCTTGCTGAAAAGTATGTTATTATAGAAGGACAGAAGAAAAAAGGAGTATGCATACATATGGCACAACTGCTTGCTGGTGGATTTATCGCACTCGGTCTCTTCGTCATCGCGTCGGCTATTTTTCTTGCACGCGAGAAAAAAACATCGGTATTATCAACTACTACCACTCCAAAACTCAACCCACAAACTACATCCGTTCCACCTGAACCGCAAATAACAGCGGCACCTGTACCTCAACAGTCAGAGGCAAAAGAGGTCGCGGTTACAGAGTCTAAACCACAAATAACGGTAGCTCCTGCACCCCAACAATCTAAGACAAAAGAGGTCGTGGTGACGGACAATATGTTGCCTATCTCTGAGCCAGCTAAGCCAAGGCTTCTGGTACATGCAGGAGAACATTCGTCAGCGTGGTGGCAAGAGCAATTGTCTTCTTTGACAGCACAGCTACAGTATCTTCGTGAACATGCGAAAGATGTGGAGCGGCAGATAGCAATTCTCAGCGAAATTGCCGCGCTCTCGGCAGAGTTAGAGATGCTACAGAGAAAACGTGAGATATCGCCAGATGGAAGAATTGCGCTCTTCCCCCTTCAGGTGCGTAGACAACCAACGGATATGTCATATATGACCGATAAGCGTCCCGCAGTCCGCAAATATACCATTGAGGCAATGGCATAAGCGTGTATGATATAGTACGTGAAGAGGATTGAAAACACTTCGTATGGAAGAATTTCCACAACTGTTGAAGCGTTTTCTCATTTGAAAGGAGTCACTGACGTATGGAGAAAAATCCTTCTCTAGTCGCAGGCGTCTTTCGAGAGTCAGCGAATGCACACTTTGCTATCCGGGAATTGAAGCAGGTCGGCTTTCGAGACGACCAAATTAACTTGAAATCCCATGATCTCAAGACGGAAGGTATGCCCGACGCCAGCCGAACCGTCGTGACGGTTATGGCTGGCGACAGGAATCAAGAGGCGGCGGACATCTTCGTAAAAAATGGAGCCAACAATGCTGATCTTCCTGCTGGCATGATACTCGATGAAGGCACTCCAGTACACACTACATCCGAACAGGACAACGCCATCTCTACACCACAGGAACGTCAGCCGTAAGCACCAGTGGATATATGTAGGGACCGATGTATCGCGTCCTCCTGGCATTCAGCCAACGAAGAGGACGCGATAATGCAGTTTGATAAAATAACGCCGATACGTCAACTGTAGGGGTCTCATTCTATTACACCCTGTGGGCAATGGACCATGTTGAAGGAATTGAGGC
>CAXUHF010000019.1:0-17684 GCA_964250765.1 uncultured Ktedonobacteraceae bacterium
GCGGTCTCTCCGTTGGAGAACCAAAAGCGATGATGTGGGAGATGCTCAATGTTGTCACACCTGCACTTCCTCGTAACAAGCCGCGTCACCTGCTCGGCGTTGGTTCACCAGAAGATCTTGTGATAGGGGTTGGACTAGGTATGGATATGTTTGATTGCGTCCTACCAACACGAGTCGCACGACATGGTGGACTCTTCACGCGTCATGGACGTGTCAGCATCAAGGGGGCGCGTTTCCGAGCCGAACACAATCCCATTGAGGTCGGTTGCGATTGTTACACATGCCGTAACTATAGCGCGGCCTACGTCCATCATCTCGCTCGCACTGAAGAGCAACTTTATTATCGTCTCGGTAGCATTCACAATATCCGTTTCATGTTGCATCTCGCTAGTGAATTGCGTACCGCTATCCTCGCCGGAACCTATGCTGCATTCCGAGACGAGTTTTTAGCAACTTACATGCCCGCATCCGAGTCGGTACGCGAAGCACAACGCGAAAAATGGAAAACAGCACACGATAGGTAGGGACCGATTCATCGCGTCCTGGGGGTGGGGCAACACGTTGAGGGAAATATCATACTACACGTTGCCCCACCCCACCCCCAGGACGCGATGAATCGGTCCCTACAGAGGAGATGTCTCATGCCTACAAATTATCGTTTTGTCAATACAGAACCATTAGGGGCTGCGTTCAACATGGCAATTGATGAGGCTATCCTGACGCATTATTTGCAAGGATTAGTCCCACCTACACTGCGCACATTTCGCTGGACACAAACATCTATCACGCTTGGTCGCTTCCAGAACGTTGAGCGCGAAATCGAGCAAGAGCGTTGTCAACAAGAGGATGTTACGCTTGTACGGCGTCCTACGGGAGGACGCGCAGTCTACCACCGCGACGAGTTCACCTACAGTCTTGTGATTGGCAAGCGCGAAAATGTTCCTTCTGGCGTTGTCGCTGCCTATGCCTATCTCGCACAAGGGTTACAGGCAGCTTTACAGCAGCTTGGTATAACATCGGAACTCAGTGAGGAACACGTCAGCAAGAATCCATCGGCGGCGTGTTTTGCCTCATCAACACAGGCAGACTTGACTGCACATGGCTTCAAAATCATCGGTAGCGCACAAGTCTGGAGAGATGATGCCCTGCTTCAACAAGGATCACTACCACTCGATGACCGCTCTAGCGAATTCTTCTCATTTTTACGTTTTCCCACCGAAGCTGCACGAGCGGAAGCATTGGCTCTGTATCAAACAAAAACAACACCACTACATACATTTGACCCACACATCACAAAAGAGCAAGTCGGCGAAGCATTCGTAACAGGCTTTGCGGAAGCATTACATACACGCTTCATACAGGAAGAACTAAGCCAGTCAGAATGGGACATGGCACAACAGTTAGCCACTGAGAAGTATAATAACCTTGTATGGGTGAAAGAGCGCATTTCTCTTGTATAAACGAGCGTGTTCAAAAAGGATGTAGTATGCAAACACTGCCGCAAAAAGCAGCACTTATTATCATCGACGTACAGCAAGGCTTTGACGACCCCACTTGGGGACAAAGAAATAATCCTCAAGCGGAAACAAACATAGCAAAACTTCTTGATGCTTGGCGGCATACAAAGCGTCCAATTTTTCATGTGCAACATCTTTCACTTGAGGCAAATTCCCCGTTAGGCTTTGATAATGCGGGTCATGTGTTCAAAGAGATAGCTCAACCACAAGGGAATGAGCCTGTTATTCAGAAGAATGTGAATAGCGCGTTTATTGGCACCGATCTTGAAGCGCGCCTTCGTCAAGATGATATTGATACACTTGTAATCGTTGGTCTAACCACCGATCATTGCGTCTCAACCACAACTCGCATGGCAGGCAATCTCGGCTTTGATACCTATGTCGTTTCCGATGCAACCGCTACCTTTGACCGCGAGAGCTACAACGGGAAACGATATTCCGCAGAGGACATGCACACAATCTCTCTGACAAGCCTTCATCGAGAGTTTGCAACGGTGATAGACACAGATACATTGCTCAAACAGGTTGAATGATGTACAATAGGCGCAACGTTGAGGTTCATCATACAGCAAGCCGCCAAAGAGTCGCTACAAAAATACCGTCGCGTTAGAAGGAGTAAATCGGGCGTGAGCATGTCTATTGACACAGCGCGGAAAATATTAGAGGCCAGCAAACAACGCGCTAGAGAACTGCGTAGTCCTGTTAGTATTGCGATTGTTGATGCAGGAGGACACCTAGTCCTCTTTGAGCGCATGATGTCTCCCTATGGCTGGGCGACTGGAAATATCAGTATCGCTAAGGCCAGCACTGCCGTTATGTTTAATCAGTCCACCGACGCGGTTGCGCAGTGGGGTGCTGGCATCCCAGGTTTTGCCTCAAGTATGGCAACAATGACCGAGGGAAAATTCATCATGGCGGCTGGTGGTTGGCCCATTCGAGTAGCTGGCGCAACTATTGGAGGCATCGGCGTGAGTGGAGGAAACGCTCCTGGGCGCGATGATGAGATAGCGCGTGCAGGTATCGAGGCTGTTGATATGCCATCAATGCAATCTGCACAACCACAACCGATGCAGCCACCACCATCCATTGCATCACAATCCTTACCGCCCATTTCTTCTGTGCGACCAGTGGCACCATCTTCATCATCGTACTCGAATGTTTTGCCGCCGTATTATCAACCTGCATCACAACAGTTACAATCAGATAACACGGTAGCACCACAAAGCGGGTTTCCAGGTCAACCCAATAGTACACAAAATATCGTACCCGATCAGGACGATTCCTATAACGATGGCACATTCAATCAGTACAATTCAGACCGTTCGGGAGGTCATGCATGAGTCAAGAATATTCTACTAGCAAACGCACAAGACGGACAGCACGCTCACAACGCAATAAGCCTGTTCTCGTCACATCATCCTCAAACAACGAAGTGGAAAATGACGAGGTTGAGCATACTGTAAGTACAGCAACAATCAATGAGCCAAAACCTCTCGTCGTTCCCACACTAGAGCCACTTGAGAAGCCGTCACGCAAGCTACCAAGCTTTTTCTCTACAGTAAAAAAGAGCGAACAAGACACCATACCCAAAGAGACGAAAGAAGCTGAGGTTGTGCAAGCACGGCTCGCTCGCGCTACACGCGGTAAAGTACCAGTAGAAGCCATCGGAACGGTCCCCGCTAAAACGAGCAAAAGTCCTGTGGTTGAAAGTAAAAGCACAGCGACAACTCCTACTACCAAGCCTGCCAAGCCACCAAGTTTGTTTAAGACGCGTTACATCATTGGTATGGGCGTCTACCTCATTGCGGCAGATTTTCTCGGCCTGTATGAGCAAAAATTTCTGCAATATCTTGGGTTGGAAAAACAATTGACACAGTTCAACCTCTTTGGTGGCACCTTGCACGTAAACACATCTACGATTGTGTTTTTGGCATCCCTCGTCATTATCCTTGTTCTTCTTGCACGCTTCGATCTCATTCCTCGCAGTCTTGGTGGTGCCACGGGTGCCCAAAGGCGCGCAGGTCAAGCACAAACAAAAAATAATGGTACAACGACAACAGGGGAACGAGTCATACCGCCAACGGTTCGTCAAGGTGTCAAAGGCTCCGACGATACGCTCTACCAACAGTATCGCACCAGCCAACGTCGTCAAAAGAAGAGGTAAATCAAGATGAGAAAAAAGGTCATGCTCGCGGTTTTGCTGCGAGCATGACCTTTTTTCTCATCTTGATGAACTATGCTTGACTTATTTGGTAAGAGTCTCTATAATCAAAATAGAGACCGAAAAAGATACGGTCGAGAAAGTATACGGACTTATAAAGATGTTCAGCTACAAACAACCAGTACAACAGAATAGCTTTTATTATTGGTTTAGCCCCCCAGCATGATGGTGGGCCTTTTTAGGCTGAACGACAAACACCACCAGCGTGCTGGGAAAGCAGAGGAAAACAACCTCTGCTTTTTTGTTTCTCAAAATTTGTACGGGTTCCAACGCCCACAACATGAAAAGAGGATTTGTTCCATGATTATCACCATTCGTAGCCAGGCCACAAGCGAAGAACGTACACAACTTATGACACAGGTATGCCGTGTCACAGGCACTTTACATCCTATTACAACAACCGTAATAGATGGACATGAGCATATCGTTCTTGATGGCGCACATCTTGATCGTGAAGCGTATGCATTGCTGAACGAGCAAGCAGCAGTCGAGCACATCGTACGTGTCAAAACAGCATACAAACTGGTAAGTCGTGCGTTTAAGGCTGAAGACACCAGCGTCCTTGTTGGTACGGGTCATGACTGTGAGCAGGTGATAATTGGGAGCACAACACCCACTATTATTGCTGGTCCATGTGCCGTTGAGAATCGAGAGCAACTTTTGCACACCGCCCACGCGGTTAAACGCGCTGGTGCGCATATCCTGCGCGGAGGAGCCTTCAAGCCACGCACCTCGCCATACCAGTTCCAGGGTCTTGGCGTCGAAGGGCTGCACCTCTTAGCGGAGGCACGCGAAGCAACTGGCTTGCCGATTATCACAGAGGTCATGGAGCCTGATTTGGTTGAAACGGTTGCACAGCATGCAGACATTCTGCAAATCGGCAGTCGCAACATGCAAAACTTCCCATTGCTACTGGCTGCCGGACGCCATGTTGAGAAGCGTCCCGTCCTGCTCAAACGCGGTCTCTCCTCAACGATTGACGAATGGTTATTGGCGGCTGAGTACGTCTTGGCGGCAGGCAATCCTAACGTTATTCTTTGTGAACGTGGTATCCGCAGCTACGACCAACAAACACGCAACGTCCTCGACCTTTCCTGTGTTCCCCTGCTCCACGAATTAACCCATCTCCCCATCATTGTTGATCCCAGTCATGCTACAGGAAAACGTGAACTTGTTCCCACTATGTCGCGTGCAAGTATCGCGGCAGGTGCCAACGGTCTCATCATTGAGGTGCATCAAGACCCCAGCAGTGCCCTCTGTGATGGTCGTCAATCCATCACGCCCGAACAACTCCAAAAAATCGTGCGGGAAGCACACATGTTGACAGATATGATGAGCGAAGAGGTATTGGCAGGAGTGGCATAAACGAGTCTGTAAAGCGGGTTGTTGACATGACAGGTGCTCTGCCCCTGTCATGCTAGTAGCATCAGCTTCAACAGCATTTAAATCGTCTATTGCATATCAAGGGTCTCCATCTATTAGGGGGAAACAGGGAGACCGCTACCTTTATCATTCCCCGAATGCGGTTCGGGTCTCCCCTACACGTTCATGGATGACCGACATGTAGGGGAGACCCTTGCGGTCTCCCTGCGTATTCATCAATTTCCCCCCGAAGGATGGAGACCCCATATCAATTTTCTCTCGACTCATCTTAAACATTATGATATACTCTCTGTACGTAGAGAGGGCTTGTTTGTAATACTTGGTCGGGATAGACCAAAGGCTTTGAGGTGAACACGATGCCAACACGGATTATTATTGCGGACGATGAGACAATTCAGCGCATGGACTTGAAAGATGTGCTGACCAAACAGGGCTACCTCGTGGTCGGCGAGGCAGGGGATGGTTTGAGTGCCGTCAATCTGGCCCGTGAACTACGACCAGACTTGATAATCATGGATATTCGGATGCCCGATATGGACGGCATTGCCGCCGCCGAGACACTCACACAAGAAAAAATTGCACCAGTGTTGTTGCTCACAGCCTTCGGTGATCAGCCGCTTGTTGAACGCGCTAAAGAAGCGGGTGTGGTCAACTATATCGTCAAACCATTGCGTGAGAGTGAAGTCGCGCCTGCTATTGAAGTGGCACTCGCACGTTACAATGAGTTTCGCACGCTCGAAGAGAAAACACGTACTCTCAGTGAACAGCTAGAGACACGCAAGATCGTCGAACGGGCGAAGGGCCTTCTCATGGAGAAGCAAGGCTTATCTGAGTCGGACGCATTCCGCAAGATTCAGCGAGCGAGCATGAACAATCGCAAGTCCATGCGTGAAGTTGCGGAGGCCATCCTCCTCACCAACGAAATGTAGATTGTTACAAGTAGATAGTGCGCAACAACGATGTTGCACATGCCTGTAGGGGTCTAATTCATTACACCCTTGTGGCATACCACAAGGGTGTAATGAATTAGACCCCTACAGAAACAACAAAAATAGTAAAAGAGTAGCTATGTCATTGGCAACAAGTATAGAAAACACCGTGATCATTACTGGCATTCGTTTTCGTCCTGCTGGACGCATCTACCATTTTGATCCACAGGGCCAAACGTATGCTACAGGTCAGTTTGTTATCGTCGAGACGGTACGCGGTGTCGAGGCTGGACGTGTGGTGATTGCCTCCAAAAAAATGGCTGAGGGCGATCTCAGCGACCCACTTAAACCCATTCTGCGATTGGCAACCGAAGATGAATTACGTATGATGCTCTCCTTCAAAAGTAAGGAGAAAGAGGCTATTGTACGTTGTGGTGAGCGTATTGTGCAGCATAAGTTGCCAATGAAACTTGTCGAGGCGGAATACACGTTCGACGGGAGCCGCTTGACCTTCTACTTTACCGCCGAAGAACGCGTCGATTTTCGTGCTCTCGTGCGTGATCTCGCGGCGACGTTTCGCACACGTATCGAACTACGTCAAATTGGGGCGCGTGACCAAGCAAAACAACAGGGAGGCGTGGGGCCGTGTGGCAAAACACTCTGCTGCAGTTCCTGGATTACTGACTTTGGTGTTGTCTCGATTAAAATGGCAAAGGAACAAGGACTACCGCTTAACCCTTCAAAAATATCCGGTGTTTGTGGGCGGCTTCTCTGTTGCCTTTCTTATGAGAACGATAATTATATTCAAGCAAAACAACAAATGCCACAAATTGGCGCAATGCTTCCAACCCCTAGTGGTACAGGAAAAGTTGTTTCGGTCAATGTTCCCAAAGACTCAGTGGATGTGATACTTGAAAGTGGAGCCATTATTCAAGTACCGGTGAATCCGCCGACAATTACAGACTCAGCAACAAATAAGGCAGGGGGGTGTGGAAGTTGTGGTGTCAAAGGTGGAGGCGGTTGTGGATCATGTGGAAGCGGTGGGGGATGTGGAAGTGGCGGTTCGTGTGGGAGCGGGAGTTGTAGCACACAAGGTGGAGGCGGTTGTGGCTCGTGTGGTGTCAAAAAGAAGCTTCAGGTCTAAACAAGAGAATACGAGAGGAAGGTATACACACCCATGCCTTTAGACAGGAAAGACTCAGGCTCTACCTGGCAAGGTCCTCCAGCATACAAAATTAGTGAGGCTCCGCCAGAAGCTCCTTGGGAACCATCTGACGACGAAACAGATATCCCATTCGCTCAACAAGAACAGGAACTCCCGATAGTTCCAGCGGCAGCGGATACGAGTGCTTTACATTTGGAAGCAAGTGATCCGACTGAAGGTGAAAGCGAATCAACCTCTGCACGTGCTGAACTTATGAGCCAGCTAGGATATTATTCCTCATTTATTCTAGCACCACTTCTTTTCGCAGGGCTTACTAGCCTTATTGTGCTACCACTTGTGGCTACTGGTCATGCAAAGCTACCACCACAAACGCTCGTCCCTCTCGCACTCATTATTATCGCCATTGCTTTAGCACAAGGTGTTGCTATCTATTATGCCGGTACAACAAATGGCTTATGGGCCATTTATACTGCATTAGGCTTTTTTCTTTTTATGCTTGTGGGCTGTTTCGCGCTCTTTGGTCCCGTTGCAGGTATCATTGTCCTTCTCATTTTTGTCGGCCTCTCTATTTTTTTCGCACAACGCTATATTCATCCTGTAGCAGAGGAATATGTTGATATCGTGCGCTCATTTGGAAAATACAAGCGTACGCTCTACCCTGGTTTTAATATCCTGTTGCCCTGGGAACAAATCTCACACCACTTGAGTACAGCAGAAACAACCTGGAAAACACCTATACAACGTGTTCAAATGACGCGTGACGAAGATGTCGTCTTGCGCGGTAGTATGAACTACCAGTTATTGCCTGAAGATGCATATCATGTGACAAGCGTGAAGAACTGGGAAGAAAGTTTACAGGACATTTTCGTCGCTTCACTACAAACGGTTGCAAAGACCTTTACGCCTGAAGATTTTATCGCATGGCCGCAAGGAATGCATATGCGTCCAACACATGGCAGCATAATTCCGCTTTCGGAAGGTGAAGCTCGCTGGGAACAGGTCAATGGGCAGGTCTTGCAGCGTGTACGTGACCGTGCCGCGCTTTGGGGAGTGCTGATTAATGAGGTTCGCCTCTATGACATTTCTCTTGCTCCACATGGACGTTCGTCACAGGATGAAACAACGGCTCCCGTCGCACCAAGAGCGGAGGCTACCGTTCCTCAGCCAGCTGCACCTCAGGCTCAGCAAGTTCCTCAGCCCTCTGTGCCACAACCGCAACAACCGAGGCAACCTGCATCACCACAACAATCAGTAGCGAGTACACAACTTCCGCAAGGACTCAAAGAAGAGACGCTACGCAAAGCATACGCCGCAGTAAAAAACGGGAATATCAAAGAAGCAGAAGCTATTCGCACACTCGCAGCCCAATTTGAGGCCGTTGCCAATAACTCAGAACTGAACAAGTCGTTTACCTTCGATGCGGGAAGAGCGGCCCTTAACCTGTATGCCGAGGCAGATAGACGCCAGGAAGAGGAAGAGGCCAACGCGGGCACACTCTTCACAGACGAAACAAAAGTCGATTGGCCCAGACGCCGCCCTACAGACGAAAATATCATGAGTGGTGGGTAGGATGAGACCTAATAAAAACGTGCATCGGCAGGAATACCGATGCACGTTTTTATTAGGTCTCATCCTACTTTTTGACGAGGGTTGTAGCAACCTTTTCCGCGTTTCCTTCTTCCATCGAACGAAGAGCTGCGACCGCCTCATTCGAGATCACTTTGCTTACCTCAGGGTCAAACACCACATCATCACGCTTGCAATAACGAAGTTTGTTCCAGGCAGCCGTAGCACGGTCCCAGGCGGGGAAACGTTCTGTCGCCTCAGCGTCACCTTTAACAACGCGCTGGAACGCTGTATAAGAAATCACAAGTGCACTGACAATACTGATGAAGGTCAAGGCGACCAGCACGACCATCCAGATCGGATTAAGAACTGCTTCCAACCCTCCAATCAACACGATAATAAGAAAGATGAAAATACCCACGAGGACGCCGCATGCAATGATATATGGCATCATTGCTATGTTTTTTGTTGGCATATCCGGTGGCGCACAACGCGCGACACCAGATTCATACGCAGCCTCCATCGTCATTACCATATCATTTTGATGACATACAGGACATGTGGGCTTTTCTGCTTCAATCGCTGCCATAGAAAAATACCTCCCTTATAAATGATACATACTGCTCGAACTGCTGATGAATATGTGGAGCTAGAATTGCTCTATTCTTCCTTTATTAAAGGTAGCATAACACGTTGTTGCGTTTTCGACAATGCTTTTCCCCTTTTTCAGAGACCTTGACAATGTTTAAAAGATGTACTAGTGTACCATTTAGATGACGATAAGAACAAATGTTTGTTTGGAAAAGGATGGCACGTCGGCATGACCCTTCCGTCTTACCTTTTTTGTGATACGTGTGGCGCGGCTAATCGTGTACAGGCGACCTTTTGTAAGGCATGTGGGCAACCTCTATACACATCTATAACGAACGGGACAACCAGTTCCGCTACACTTACAGGTCTCCTTTCGCATCAACATATGTTAAAACAACGATATGTAGTTCTAGCACAGGTGGGACGTGGAGGCTTCGGCGCGGTCTACAAAGCGGCGGATACGCAATTTGGCAATCGGCTCGTCGCGGTCAAAGAGATGAGCCAGAGCAACATGAACGCGCAGGAACTACTAGATGCACTACATGCGTTTAAGCGCGAAGCTCTTATGCTAGCAGGACTCACTCATCCGAATTTACCCCGTATCTACGAGCAATTCATGGACAATGGACGCTCATATCTTGTGATGGATTTTATTGACGGCAAGACGCTGGAAGATCATCTCGTAGACCTGGGGCACACTCGCCTTCCTATCGCAAAAACACTGACCATCGGGCTACAACTCTGCGACGTACTCAGCTACCTGCACTCGCGCCAACCACCAATCATCTTCCGAGACCTGAAACCAGCCAACGTCATGCTCACGCTTACAGGACACATTTACCTGATTGACTTTGGAATCGCACGTCACTTCAAACCAGGACAGAGTAAGGATACAACCGCCCTAGGCTCAACTGGATATGCCGCACCAGAACAATACGGCAAGTCACAGACAACCGTTCGTGCCGATATCTACAGTCTTGGCGCAACCCTGCACCAGCTAGTCACAGGACACGACCCATCAGACTCACCATTTACCTTTTCACCTGTTGTTCTCAAAGATACACCAACACTCGCTGGACTCGACACTTTACTTGCCAGTATGGTAAGCGTAGACATCAACAAACGCCCTGCAACAATCCTCACGGTAAAACAAGAACTGCAACGTATTGCCACACAGCATCAGCATGGGCAATTGCAACCTCTACAAAGCACTTTTTCAGCAGTATATCAAGCACCTCCAACATTGCCAAAGACTCCAGCAAAAGCGGTAAAGAGTTCCGCAGTTCCACAGATACCGCCTATGTCCAACATGCTCTTTGCCTGCTATGGACACAGTAGTCGCGTTACCTCGCTGGCGTGGTCTCCTAATGGCAAATGGCTCGCATCGGCAAGTTATGACAAAACAGTGCAAGTATGGGATGCGACAAATGGCAAGCAGCTTTTGACATACAAAGAACATAAAGGACATGTAAATGCTCTTGTATGGTCTCCTGATAGCAAGTATCTCGCCTCCGCTAGCGATGATGGGACTGCACAGGTATGGAATGCTCTGTCAGGTACACCTCTTGTGATATATTCTGGACATAATGGGCCAGTCAATGCCCTTTCATGGTCGCCCGTACTCTCAGCCTACGGAAATTCCCTTCCTTCACATATTGCTTCGGCTGGAACAGACAAAACGGTGCATGTTTGGGATAGCGCGCAGGGTACAGATCAGTATGTGTTTCGTAGCCATACCGATGCCGTATATGCAGTCGTATGGTCGCCTGATGGGAGACGCATTGCCTCGGCGGGTGAAGACCACTTCGTATTCGTCTGGTATCCAGTCAAAGAGCAGCCTAAGAAGTCTTTTCTGACCACTCTTACCTCTCTGCTCTCCTCACAACGTGACGTGCTGAAAATGGGGAGTCACGATGGACGCGTCAATGGACTAGCCTGGTCGCCTGATGGTAAATATATTGCTTCAGCAAGTAGCGATCATTGGATTCTCATTCGAGACGCATCGACTGGAACAAGGGCGTACGCCTATGGTGTGCACCGAAAGAGTATGAAAAATTGTGTTGCGTGGGCACCAAATGGAAAACACATCGCCTCCGGCGGCAATGACAAAACAGTTGAGCTATGGAGTATGGTGACGAAAGTATCCAGTTTCGTCTATCATGGTCACATCGGCTACGTCACCGCCGTTGCGTGGTCCCCCGATAGCACACGCATCGCGTCGGCAGGCGTTGACCGTACCGTACAGGTATGGCAAGCAGTGTAAGTAACTCTTTATCCATAGAACTTTTTCTATATTTACAGTATAATTGCCACAATGTAACACGTTTAAGTACCACACTACATTTGTAGTTAGGGGTTGGTAGAATCCAGATTTTCACAATCTATTAAAGAATACATAGACAAAGTAGGCATCGGCAAATTCGTTTCACTCGACCAGATTGCTTCTAATTAGAAGCTCAACATTCCACGCTACATCGAAGCAGTCATCAAAGAAGAAACGAGTAACGTTACCGAAGTTCTCACCAACCTCAAAACAGCACTAAACGAAGCAGACACCATCGAGGATAGGCTCAAAAAACTGCTACAAGAGGTGGGGCTGATGAGAATAGACAAAGAGTAAAAGTATTACTTCAATCAAATAGAGGGAGCCAAGCATGGCATTCACAGTACGACAACTTATAGGAGCAAACAAAGAAGTTATAACGGTGCTTAATACTGATTCAGTAAAAAAAGCACAAAATATTATGGTTGAGCATCAATTCAGTCAGTTACCTGTTGTTGATGAAGGTGGTAAGGCGTTGGGACTTATCACTAGTGACTCTATTCTTCGTGCGCTTAACACGTTTGGCGTCTCTATAGATAAACTTCGTGTTTTGGACGCTATGGATGAGATAAGGCGTACTTTTCGTGATGAGGATGACTTGTTTTATCTTCTTGATGAAGTAATGAACAATAACGCAGTCCTCGTTGTTGATAACGAACGCAAACTAACAGGAGTTGTAACTAGTTACGACATAACAGAGTATTTTAGACAACGTGCAGAAGATATGATGTATGCAGAAGATATCGAAACAATGCTAAAAGATTTCATTAATGCATACTTCTCTCAAGGAACAGACGAGATCAACGAAGTAGAAAGAAATAGGGCCATAACCGCAATCATGCCTTCCAATCACGATGATCTCAAAAAGTTTCAGAAAGCTCTTATGCTATACATGCAACTTCAAGGTAGTAGCGACTTCAAACCTAAACAAGATTTGGTAGAACAAGCTTTTGCTCAACACCTCTATCGTAAAGAGCCATCCAAACCATTCGAGCAATTAACTCAAAATCATTACATTGATCTCTTTTTACACGAGGACCGTTGGGACTACTATAGTTCAATTTTCTCTTTCGACCGCAAAAAGATTCGTTCATTTTTAGATGATGCCAGAAGAACAAGAAATGATGCTGCCCACTTTCGTAGTGAAGAAATAACATCAGATCAACGAGAGCGTTTAAAAACTTGTCGCGACTGGTTAGCACGTCATGAAGATGCTGTACATAAAGCGTTTAGTAAGGATATAGCTAAACAAAAAGACCAATTGACAGCAAGTACTCTTACCACAAGTATACGTGTCGTTGTCAGCGAAGAACCTCTACATCCAACAGAAGAAGTTCATTTTTTAGGATCGTACGCACAACTAGATGAGGAGCTAAATTCTAATGATAGCCGTTATACCCGTTTAGCTCTATGGCTACAAAAGGAACCTTTAGATGAAGAAAGTGTATCACTTACCTTTAGACAGATAGAAGATATTATAGGTGATGAACTACCTAAATCAGCACATCAGCATCGTTCGTGGTGGGCAAATGATTCAGTTAGCCATATACAATCTCAGCAATGGCTTGAGGCAGGATGGCGCGTCTCTGGAGTTAATATCGTGGAAGAAAGAGTGACTTTTACACGTATTAAAGATAGAGAAAAAGTATACAATAATTTCTTCAGCACACTTCACGAAAAGATTTCTCAACAGGCTCAACTCGAAACTAAGCCGTATACCCCAAATAACCGGAGCTACATGACAATTGGATATATCCAGGGATATGCTTACTTTGGCTTCGCTTTCACATACCGCAAACGCTTTCGAGTAGAGTTATATATTAATGCAGGAAATGCTCAAAAGAGTAAAGATTTCTTTGACAAGTTATTCGCTCATAAAAATACGATTGAACTTGAAGTAGGTGCGGAGCTAAGTTGGGAACGTCTCGAAGGCAAACAAACAGCCCGTATAGCCTACTACCATGATGGCAGTATTACAGACGACTCTGATACTCTTGCCCAATTGCGTGAATGGGCAGTAGAAGTCATGCTTCGCTTCCAACCTGTCATGGAAAAATACGTTAGCGAGGTATATGGTGGCGCAGGATGATAGAGACTAAGAACTATATTATAAGGACAAAATGTGGAATATAGTGGTAATGTAGTCAATCTTGATGTGTCACATACAGGTGGGCAAGGAAAACGCAGAGGTCTTCCTATTTTCTTCAATGATAAAGACCCGATCAAAAAAGTGATAATATAGAGCATACAAAGTTGTTCTCTCCCATTTTTTAGAAGATATCAGATCAGTATGTTCACTGAGCAAGATATTGTGGGAGAAGTCTTCGAGCGTCTCTATTACATGAATACAGAGTAGGAAACAAGTTTATGAGTCAAAAGTTAGCCGGGTCTGTGTGTTTGATTACGGGAGCCAGTGCTGGTATTGGTAAAGCATGTGCTCTTGCACTCGCCAGCGAAGGGGCACATCTCGTCCTGACGGCTAGGCGAGAGCATCGTCTTGATGAAGTGATAAAGACAGTTCACGACACTGGGAGTCGTGCTGTAGCGGTCATCGGCGATGCCCGTGAAGAGGCAACCGCGATACAAGCCGTCAATGTTGCAAAAGAGCAATTTGGAACGGTGAATATTTTGATCAACAATGTCGGCGTTGGAAACTACAAGTCGCTGACTGACACCAGTGCTCAAGACTACGACGAGATGATGGATAGCAATGTTCGCACCACCTTCCTGTTTACACGCCATGTAGCTCCCTTGATGATAGAGCAGAAATCAGGAACTATTCTTACGATCTCATCAATGGCGGGTATTTATGGGTTCGCAGGTGAAGCGGTGTACTGCGCAACCAAATTCGCGCAAGTCGGGTTCGCACAAGCATTGGACAAAGAACTACGTCCACATGGAATCAAGGTAGGTGTGATTTGCCCAGGTGGAGTAAAGACAGAATTTGCGTTGGGCAAGGGACGAACAGAAGAGAGTGTTGCAGAGTCAGGAATGCTTGATCCAGAGGATGTAGCTGGAACGGTCCTGCTGGCATGTACGCAGTCTTCTCGTTCGCGCATTATTGAAATCCAGATGCGTACTATGGATGAGCCTCTGGCCTAAGCGAAACATAAAAGAAGGAGAGTGCAGATGCAACTGCCCCTCCTTCTTTTAGAGCTAAATTCTATAGACAGAATTACTTGCTCGTAGATATCACAATTCCATTGTGTATCTTACAGGGTTTACGGACTCAACGAGGACAAGCACACTATCCCCAATCTGTTGCTTGGGACAAAACTCTTGTGGAGTGCTCTTAAATATATATGATTCCCGCTTGTTCTCATCCTCCCATAGTGCTTTCACCACCCAACCATCGTGCCATGTTGTATCTTCTAGCGTCACTTGCGTTACTCTTACAGAAACGCAGCCAACACAGGTATGTAACCTGTTCGCTTTTCGCCTGGAAGTATGTATGACCCGTCCCGTATAGTACTTTTGTAGGTCATACATTAAACTTTTCTTGGAGTTATGCGTCTTTATAAGTAGATGAATACGTACATGTGGTGAGATAGTGTAGCAGATGGGGAAAGATATTCCACGAGATGCTTCTCTATCATAGAGTGGGGAAAACATGTTTTGCCAACACTGCGGGTCGCTTAACAGCGTTGATGCTGTCCTCTGTAACTCTTGTCGATATATTCTAAAAATACCAGAACCTCCCGAAACACCGTCTACGGTTGCGAATCTTGTTATCGCAGCCTCTGATGTGCTTCTTCGTGATCGGTATCGTCTTCTTTCTCGCCTCGGTCAAGGTGGCTTCGGGTCCGTCTTCAAAGCTCAAGATACTCTCTCTCAAAACAAGATTGTCGCCATAAAAGAGATTAGCCTTACAGGGCTACAGCAGCAAGAGATGCTTGACGCCACTGCATCATTTAATCGAGAGGTGCAAGTTCTCTCTGATCTACAGCATCCTGGCTTACCGAGGCTCTACGACTATTTTACGGACACCGAACACTGGTATCTCGTGATGGACTTTATCGAGGGTGAAACACTAGAGCGTCATCTGGATCAAACGATTGGTGGTCATTTCTTGCAGTTGATTGATGTGCTGCGTGTTGGTATTCAGCTTTGTATCGTCCTTGACTATATGCACACTCATCAGCCGCCTATCATCTTCCGTGATCTCAAGCCCTCTAACGTGATGCTAATTCCTAATGGCAGCATACGTCTAATCGACTTTGGCATTGCACGGTATTTTAAACCTGGACAGTTCAGAGACACGATGGCCTTTGGCTCCTCTGGTTACGCTGCGCCGGAGCAATATGGCAAATCACAAACAACGGCTCAGGCTGACATTTATAGCCTCGGCGCACTTCTGCATCAGATGCTGACAGGCAACGACCCCACTGAAGTCCCATTTCGTTTTCTGCCTTTGTATACATACAATCTTCATCATCCGCAAACTGCCGCGCTCAGCTTATTAGATCACTTACTCATGCAAATGGTCGATTTGGACCCTGATAGACGTCCCGGTAGCATGGCTCTTGTGAAACAACAACTGGAGTATATCGCGGCGCAATGCGTGGTATGATGAATGTAAACGCTACACTGGACATTTGTACGGACCGATTAGGCGAATTTAACAAAATAATACTGATACGTCACCTGTAGGGACCGATTTATCACGTCCTTGTGACCAATCGAGTGCCGACAAGGACGTGATAAATCGGTCCCTACAGGTCGAACGTCATATAATACAAAGGATTACATGTTATGAATTTTGACCTCAACGACGAGCAATCAGATATACGTGACATCGTGCGCCAATTCACAGCACAAGAAATTACACCTCATGCTGAGGAGTGGGATGAGACACACTCCTTTCCACGCGAAGTGTATGCGAAGATGGCAGGTCTTGGTTTAATGGGCATGACCACACCAGAAGAACATAGTGGAAGTATGCTTAGCCGTCTTGTAGGTGCCATCGTCTACGAAGAATTGGCAAGGGGTGAGATGGCGACCGCCGTAGGGCTTTCCGTTCACAATATGGTGACAGGTTCGTTGGCTCGCTTTGGCAATGACGAACAAAGGAAAAGATGGGTTACACAGCTGGCAACAGGTGAACTACTGGGAGCATTTTCGTTGAGCGAGTCCGCATCCGGTTCAGACGCCGCAAGCCTACAATGTCGAGCGGAACGGAACGGTGACTCATACATTCTTAACGGCTCGAAACTCTGGGTTACAAATGGCGGCGAGGCCGATATCTATCTCATCATGGTACGCACAAAACAAGAACAGAGTTCATCTGGCATCACCTGCGTTGTCGTTGAGAAGAACACTCCTGGCTTCTCCTTTGGCAAGACCGAGCGTAAAATGGGCTTACATTCGTCTCCCACACGCGAACTCCTTTTCGAGGATTGTAGAATTCCCGTTATCAACCGCATTGGTGAAGAGGGGCAAGGTTTCAAAATCGCGCTCGCATCGCTGGATGGTGGACGTATTAACATCGGTGCCGTCGCGGTTGGAGTTGCGCAAGCAGCGTTTGACACAGCGCGTACATATGCACAGGAACGCAAACAGTTTAGCAAAACTATAGCCACCTTCCAGGGCATTCAGTTTATGTTGGCAGATATGGCGATGAAGATCGAAGCCTCGCGCCTCCTTGTATATGAAGCTGCACACAAACTCGACAAGGGCCAGAGCGCGGGTATGTATGCGTCAATGGCAAAATGCTTCGCCACTGATGCTGCGATGGAGATCACTACGAACGCAGTACAGATACTTGGCGGTGCTGGCTACGTCCGCGACTATCCCGCCGAACGCTATATGCGTGATATCAAGGTTTCGCAAATATTCGAGGGTACAAACCAGATACAGCGTGTGGTGATTGCGAGGGCATTATTGGGGGATATGAAGTAGGAAAGAACTGGTCGAAAATCAGGGAGACGGGCCCGGGGGGCCCCACCCCATGGTGAGGGTTTATATTGTGGGGGGGGCCCAGGGGGCTGGG
>CAXUHF010000019.1:17694-34820 GCA_964250765.1 uncultured Ktedonobacteraceae bacterium
CCCCTACACATTCATACGATTATACGTGTAGGGGAGACCCTTGCGGTCTCCCTGCTCCTCCCAAAGGATGTATGACTTTGACTACTTAACGGAAGCGGCTGCGAATTCGCGGATGAGATTGTTGAACTGAGCGGCCTGTTCATCTTGAACCTGGAAGCTGCTCTTGTCGATGATACGTGTCTCGATACGTGGGTTGACGCGCTTGAACGCCTCAGATGACTCTGCCGATGTTGCAAGTGCTTCACGGCCCCAAACCGCAACAACGGGCATCTGTAGACGAGCGAATGCCTCATGCACATCCAGCGTCAGGAAATTGCTGATGAATGATGCTGCTGCATAACGGCTATTCGACTGGTGTGCAGATGTGTAAATGTACTCAACCAGTTCGTCAGTGATAAGACCAGGATTGTAGTAGCCCTGGCGGTCATAGTATGCGCGGATGGCCTGACGTGAAGTCAGCAGATTGTAGGCAAACTCACCGAGAATAGGAGTGCGCAATAGTCCCTTCCAAACGGAGCTGAGAGGTCCTGGCAAGGACTCTTGCAGAATGGTTGGATTTGGCGCAACCAGAATCAGGCGCTCGAACAACTGTGGCTTGCGGAAGGCAGTAGCAATTACATAGGCACTGGTTAGACCATGTGCAACGACTGTTGTGGGCTTGTTGATGACTTCTTTAATGAAATCACCAATCAGGTCCGTGAATGTCTCGGCGGTGTAGTCAATTGCGGGACGGTCGGAGAGACCAAAGCCGAGCAGATCAATCACATAGACGCGGTACTGTTCGGCGAGTGTATCAACGTTCTTGCGCCACTCGTATGATGAAGCACCTGGACCAAAGCCATGTACGAGCAGGAGAGGCTTGGCATCACGTACACCTTTTACCTCATAGAACATATCGCCATATTTCCAGGGGTAACGACGCTCTTCGCCTCGAAGGACGGTATCAAGCTCGCCAGCCATCGACTGTGTTACCTGATTGTATGCAGCAAGGGCACCAATAGTACCACCAATAATAGCGGTGGTCGTAAGTAGATTTTTTGTAAAACCCATTTTTTTATCACTCCTACATTGTGTTGTATATTGTACAAAATAAACTTTGAGAGGTTATCTGTATATTATAACCCCTATAGGAATAACCAATAGAATTGCTCTAGCAATCCTCTACTAGAGAATAGAGACAGCACAAACGCTACTATAGCATGTACCTTTATGAAGTGCAAATAATAGGCAAGAGGTCATGTTTACCTTCACGTGATATAGTACAGAAGTAGTAAAAGACACCACAAATTTTTTTATGGACGAAGGAATGATGCAAAATTTTTCAGCACATATAGTCATTTCGGATGAAGTACAAACCGCACTGCGCGAACAAAGGCCAGTTGTCGCACTTGAGTCAACGGTCATCGCGCATGGTCTGCCCTATCCCGATAACGTTACAGTGGCACAAGCGATGGAAGCGACGATTCGACGAGAGGATGCGGTTCCTGCCACAATTGGTATTTTCAATGGGAAGATTACTATTGGGCTTACACAGGAGCAAGTTCTTCAGCTTGGTACGGCTCCTGCTGTACAGAAAGTTAGCCGCCGTGACCTAGCCGCAGTATTGGCAACACGACAACTAGGAGCGACAACGGTTGCAGGCACAATGCTCTGCGCGAGTATGGTTGGCATTCGCTTCTTTGCAACAGGCGGTATTGGTGGTGTTCATCGTGGAGCCGAGACGAGTATGGATGTCTCAGCAGACCTGATCGAGTTGAGCCATACCCCTGTACTAGTGGCATGCGCTGGCGCGAAATCCATTCTTGATCTCGATCTGACCCTTGAATATTTAGAAACTCATGGTGTACCGGTTCTCGGTTGGCAGACCGATGAATTGCCCGCCTTTTACGTGCGTCATAGCGGACGACATTTAAATCATCGCGTTGACGACGTGTCGGTAGTAGCCAATATCGCACGGACACAATGGGAATGTGGTCTGAACGGTATCGTCGTAGGCTGCCCCATTCCCGAACAATACGCGATGGACCCCAAGCCGTTGGAAGTAGCAACAGAAGAGGCCCTACATCTAGCACACAGACAGGGTATTCGTGGCTCAGCAACGACACCCTTTCTTCTCTCACATGTCGCAAAAGTAACGGCTGGCGAAAGCGTCGAAGCAAACAAAGCCCTTCTGCTCAACAATGCTATGTGGACAGCGCGTTTTGCGAATGCATATTACGCTATATTAGCACATCTGTAGGGACCAATGATGCACATTAATACAATAGTGTGGTAATTAAAATCACGGACGCCCACAAGGGGCTACCCTACTATACGACGGTACTACATACTTTGCACGTTGTGTATAGTAGGGTAGCCCCTTGTGGGCGTCCGTGGGATTTCCAAAGTAATTTATTAGTGTGTATCATCGGTTCCTACATTTCTATTCAATAGCATATTGATTTATTGAGGAAGTAGGACTACAATACAGATATGTATTCCAGTGACAAGCGTTTGACGCTTCAATTTCTTCACTCCTCGAAAGGAGCTTTATAGCAGTGAATAATCCACTAGAAATACGCAAGGTCGTCGTCGGCGTTATTCTTACGCTCATTTATGTCTGCTGCTTCATATTTATCAAATCTTCGTTGGTTATAGACTGGATAGGAGATGGCAGCGTCACTACAAGCCTTATCCTTGTAGTTGCGGTCATTGGCCTTCTTGTCCTTGTCTTCTATAACATTCTCTATCGCTCTAGTCCAGAAACAACAAAATTAAGCCTAACAGCATCACTTACGCTTATGTGGCTCTCGCTCGTCATCTTTTATCCATTCCAGCCTCTACAGGCGGGTCAAAACGATGGCTCAGTCGGTTTCTTCGCCCTTATCGGTGGTCTTGCCGTCTGTGTTCTTTGGATCCGCTTCTTCTCAGACGAGATTATTGCGTAACTCAAGACAATAAGAAAGACGCCAACCATAGGAGGTTGGCGTCTTTCTTGTGTTTTTAATGTCTAAAATGTCTTTGACCCGTGAAAATCATGGCGATAGCATAATGATTTGCCATACGAATGGTCTCTTCATCACGAACAGAGCCACCAGGCTGAATGATCGCGGTTACTCCTGCTTTCGCCGCTGCCTCAACGCCATCAGCAAAGGGAAAGAATGCATCAGAGGCAAGGACCGCTCCACGAGCGCGATCAGATGCTTTCTCAACCGCGATCTGTACGCTGGTGACACGGTTCATTTGCCCCGCTCCCACGCCGACAAGCGATAACTTGTGTGCTAGCACAATAGCGTTTGACTTAACATGGCGTACAGCCTTCCACGCAAACATCAGGTCCGTCACCTCATCTAACGTTGGCTCTCGCTCGGTCACAACGTTATAGGTCACGTCGCGCTCTCCTACGGCATCAGGGGTTTGAAGCAAGAGACCGCCGCTAATGGAGCGTACATCAAGTGTACCTGTGCCCGTGCTCACTGGCTCAATAGGACGATGCGTTGCCAGCAAACGGATATTTTTCTTTTTCCGCAGTATCTCAAGTGCGTCTGCTGTAAACTCTGGTGCAATGACGGCCTCATAGAACAGTTGATTAATATCCTGAGCGGTTGCTTCATCAATAGGACGATTGCTACCAATGATACCACCATAAGCCGAAATGGGATCGCCCGCATGCGCCCTTTTGTATGCCTCTACGAGTGTCTCATCGCATGCTAGACCACATGGATTCGTGTGCTTGATGATGGCAATGGTCGGCGCGGTAAAGCTTTGCGCGGCTGCCAACGCACCATCCAGATCGAGCAAGTTGTTAAATGACAACTCCTTGCCATGCAATACTTCGGCACTGGCAACTGTTGCAACAGCATCACTTCGTGTGCCCGACCAACGGTAGAATGCGGCCTGCTGATGTGGATTTTCGCCGTAGCGCAACGTTTGTACACGCTCAAGAGGTAGCGTCACCGTTTGTGGAAAGGCTTCTGCTGTAGAGGAGCGTAGGTATTCAGCGATGGTTGTATCATAACTAGCGGTCTGTTGAAGCGCGATGGCTGCGAGATGACGACGTGTTGCAAGACTTACCTCACCCTGTTCGCGCCACTCTTGCATGACAGAAGTGTAGTCCTCTGGACGTGTCAGGATCAGCACATCCTGAAAGTTTTTCGCGGCTGCACGAGTCAGTGTCACGCCACCGATGTCTATGTTCTCCAATGCCTCTAGCAGTGTCACGTCTGGCTGTGCAACTGTTTTAGCAAAAGGGTACAGGTTGGACACCACAATGTCAATTGGAACCATACTATGTGCGCGCAACTCCTCTTCGTGTGCGGGAAGATTCCGGCGAGCAAGAATCCCACCGAGAATAGCAGGATGCAACGTCTTGACGCGCCCATCAAGTATCTCTGGAAAGTTCGTCAAGGCACTTACCGATTCCGCTTCAATACCGCCAGCCTGTAGTGCCTTTAGAGTTCCACCTGTGGCAAAAATAGTTACGTCATGGCTTCGTAGCTCTTGTGCTAACTCAACAAGCCCATTCCGATTGTCAACACTTATCAGTGCTCGCATCTACCTATCCTGTGACGTACCTCCCCATTGAATGGGGAGGCTTCTACAGTCGTGAGGCTGTTGGCTGCGTCCCAGCCAGTGTATGTTGTCCTCTTATAACTTCTGTCGTGTCTCAGGTGTCACCCTGATGAATGACGGTGTTTTGTGTGTTGTCATGTACACATTGTACTCTAGTATGTACCATACGTCGAGCACCAATATTCGCGCCGCTAACCCCTACCTGAAGGTGAGGGGAATGCGCGGCGCACGTCTTCAAATATGAGCATATATTACAAAAAGTTACGGTCCTACCTACATAAACAGTATACGACACGGTGGTTAAGGTTTCTTTACCCTTATGCAGAAGGATCACGTAATCCAATGTCCTGTTAAAAATTGAAGCAGCGTCAAAAAGAGTAATGCGCCTGAAACCATGAGATAATTGAGATGAAAGCCACGATGCTTACCAATACCCGCGAGCACAATAAAGGCTGGAAACATCTCTAGGAGAAAACGTGGTACGGAGGTTAGAGGAAAGGCATTCATCACGGGAAAGAGTTGAAAGAAAACATAGCTTACAAGCGCATAAAGACTATAAGAAGACTTACTTAGTGGCATCCGCCAGGGACCAACAAAGCTAAGTACAACAATGACGAGCATAAAAAGATCGGGCACAAGATCGAGAATGTTACGTAAAGCAATGAAATTCAGGAGTGGCGTACTTCTTATGTAGTGCATCGTCAACAGATAGGCATCCCACGGTGCATGCAGTTGGCGTAACCATTGTGTCTGCGCATGCGAGAATGCGAGCGCATCGTGGAAGGTTATATAGCAATAGAGAGCGAAAAGACCTGTACCAGCCGCTATAAGTCCCCCACCGAGTATATCAACCCGAAACTTTTTTATAGTAAACTGGTGTTGATAGAGATATTCATAAGCAAAAGGAACGAGTAGCAGAAGACCCGCCGAGCGCGTTAGACTAGCTAGACAGCCAAAAAGTCCCGCCAGCCACCAGTGACTCCGACGCATAGAGTAGAAACTTAGCAGGGTAAGACATACGAAGAGAGACTCGTTGTACGCTGCGGCAAAGAAAAACGCTGTTGGAAAAACCGAAAGGTAGAGCACTGTACGCATGGCTCGTTGTTGCCCAAAATCTCCATCTACCAAACGATAGAGCACAACCAACATAATCAGACCAATAACGTTAGAAATTATTAACCCAGCAATATAAGGGCTTGATACGAAAAAGAGCATACTATGTTCAAGGAGAGGATAGAGAGGGAAAAATGCGGTACGCCACGAGTCAGTATAGCCGAAGAGTGCGATATAACGGAAATGTCCAGCATCTTTCCGCGCCCATGCGTCCCATAGGAGTTCGAGTGGAAGTGATTGAGTCGAGAAGTCTTTTAGAACAAATAAGACAGAATAGAGTGTTGTCACCAGAAATGCCAGATGTACAGCTAGATAGCAGGAAAATGTGTCCTTGAATGCTGTATACAATGCAAACCAGAAAGCTTTTTTAGGAGTGGATAGAGTGACTGTTGATAAAGGTTGCGGCTGTTTATCGTTATCCTGAGTGACGCTTTCAGGAGTCTCCTGTAAAGGCTGGGAGGACATAATGGCTCCAGTTATTCAAAATGGCCTAGGATGTATAAGAGAAATGCATTTCTCTTATACATCCTAGGCCATTTTTACCTATTGACCAGCAACGGCGGTCTGTTCTGCCTCAAAGCTTGCGAGAATTTCAGCAATTGAGGGGCGATTGGGAAACTCAGTCACGATGCTAACATCGCGGTGTTTGCGTGAGTTATGCCCGAACTTGACGTAACCATCAATCAAGGCGAAGAGTGTATGATCGCGGCCCACGCCAACCTTCACTCCTGGCTTGATCTTTGTCCCGCGCTGACGCACAATAATGCTACCAGCAGAGACAAGTTCGCCATCATATTTTTTCACACCAAGCATCTTTGGGTTGCTATCTCGTCCATTACGAGAACTACCCATACCTTTTTTATGTGCCATGACGTTTTATACCTCTGTATTGCTTTCAGTGCCCTCATCTAACGAAGTACGACGGCGACGCGTGCGTGCCTCGGCTTCGGAAGTCTCGTCCACAGGTGCAAGAGTGTCAGCATCTGCGCTCGTTGCCACACCCTCATCCTGCGCGACAACTCTCGCTTGAGGAGCCTCGCCCGTTATCAGGCTTTTGCCATCAGCCACAATATCGTCAATACTCAGAAGGGTCAATTCCTGACGATGACCTTTGCGATGACGAATACGCTTTTTAGGTTTGTATCGGAAAACGATCAATTTTTCTCCGCGTGCCTGTTTGACCGCCGTTGCTACAACCGATGCATTCGCCACAAATGGTGTACCCACCAGCGCACGTTCGGCATCAGAAATCAGTAACACTTCGTCGAACAGGACCTGCGCTCCGTCTTCGACAGCGAGTCGATTGACTTCGAGCGTCTGGCCTACAGAAACCTTGTATTGTCTTCCACCACTTTTAATTACCGCGAACATGATTCTCTCCTTATATTTTCCCGCTCCATCCCCTCTGCATAGCATCAGGGGATACGTGGGAGGCATAGGTGGAGAGCCATCCATCACAGTTCCATGTCCTGATTGCTTACGTATCTCAGCTATCAACTACATCGTAGGAGACGAATTGAACCGAGTTTCGTGCTTCGCCTTGTGGCGTAAGGGGTTTTACCTACGTATAAAAAAACAGCCGTAGGTATATGGTAGCAACGCTATGATAACAGGATAGCAAATATGTGTCAAGGGGACGGGAAGACCGCGCAGGTCTTCCCTACATGTTCGTGATGCCCCATGAAATTCCTACACACGCTGTGCTTCGCGGATGAAGCGGTAGGGGTAGATATCTTCTACAGTGCTGGCCTCAGAGAGCTTCTGTACTTGTGCTTCACTCAATGCCCAATCGACGGCACCGAGATTGTCGTTGAGTTGTTCTAGTGAACGAGCACCGACAATAGGAGCCGTTATGCCAGGAGTGCGTAGTAGCCAATTGAGCGAGATTTGAGCGTAAGATTTTCCGGTCTCTTTGGCAATTGCATCTATTTCGTCGATAACACGCCAATTTTGCTCAGTAGCACGTCGCTGCCAATGCTCTTCCAGGCGTTCACCAGCTTGAGCGATGCGCGTTCCTTCTGGCGGTTGCTCTCCTTTTTTATATTTTCCAGAGAGGAAGCCACCACCGAGCGGACTCCAAGGAAGAACGGCGATATTTTCTTCACGACATAAGGGCAGTATTTCGTAGTCGAGGTGACGCTCGACAAGCGAGTATTGCGGTTGCAGCGAGATGATGCGCTCAAAACCATGTGTACGACTTACATGAAGTGCCTTCATGATTTGCCATGCCGTAAAGTTTGAGACGCCTATGTAGCGTACCTTCCCCTGATGTACAAGGTCAGAAAAGGCTGAAAGTGTTTCCTCTAGGGGTGTGGCTGCATCCCAGCAATGGGCTTGATAGAGGTCGATATAGTCGGTACCGAGCCTGCGCAAGCTTGCTTCACAACCTTCGATAATATGTTTGCGCGACAAGCCAACGTCGTTTGGCCCTTTCCCCATAGGAAAGCGTACCTTCGTCGCTAGTATAAGCTCACTTCGCATGTCTCGAATGGCACGTCCTGTAATTTCCTCGGAGATACCTTGCGTGTACACGTCTGCTGTATCAAGAAAATTACCACCTGCGTCTATAAAACGAGAAATGATGGCTTTAGATTGTGCTTCATCCGCCTCTTTCCCAAAGGTCATACAACCCAGACATAACTCAGAAACTATTGTGCCTGTCTCCCCTAAGCGTCGCATTTGCATCGTGTCGTGTCCTCTCCTTAAGTTACACATTTCCTGTAATGGACACGTCTGAGATTGTATTTTCGTTCCTACTTTTCGCAATACTCCTCTGCACTTTTTGAGTTCGCGAACACCCTCGATGTGCGAAAGAGTTCCTTTCTTGAATGCATTTTAGTATCTATGGCTACTTTGTTACATAACTATATTTAGGCCGTTGAGTAAGGAGGGGAAGCAAATACGTAATGAGGAGAGAAACGAATATTTATGAATCGACATTCATCGTTCTTTGTAAAACGAAACCCTAGTGTTCCTCTGCGCCTTGGTCTTGCACTTGTTGCCATTGTTATGAGTGCGGTAGCAGCCTTCGTCTTGCTCACCGGAGTGCTCAATCCTGCAAAGGCAGCAGCAAGCTACCATACAATCGCCTTGCCTACCGCATATCCCTGGGGCATTGGCTTTGATACAAAGGGAAATGCGTGGGTAGCAGAGCCTGGTTGTGATCCACATCCATTTGTTTGTAGTGCTACCCACACAGGCAGTATTGCATTGGTGAATACTGCTTCATTCAGTGTCACCAAGAATTTCACTGAGCCTTCAGGAAGAGGGTTTTCGAGTCCTTTCTTCCCAGTTGCTGATGCATCAGGGAATATTTGGTTCGCAGAGCCAAATGCCAATGCGATTGGTGAACTCATACCGAGCCTGCACAATTCTACTGCCTCTACTTGGAAGCAGTGGAGCGTTCCAACACAAAACGCTGCTCCGTTTAAGGTAGCCTTTGACGAGCGCGGCCTTCTCTGGTTTACAGAGCCTCAGGCAAATCAGATTGGATCATTCAATACGACGACCCATGCATTCACTGAGACTGGGACACCGAGTGCCAATAGTACTCCTTACGGAATCACAGGACCTGATGCCAAAGGCGAAATGTGGTTTACCGAAAATAATGCTGCGGTAGCTCGCGTTGCTAGCTTTGTACCTCCTACTACGGGTAAGCTCAACAAAACAATGATCAATGAATATCTCACGGTCAATCCAGGTCCAGGAACAACTGTACACCTGATTACTCTTGACCATAACGGTCATGCTTGGTGGACTCAGGGCTTTGATGGAAGAATTGGCAGCATTACTATCAGCCAAGCAGTAAAGGGAACCTCCAAAGGTGTTCGTGAGTACTCAACGCCAGGTTGTAGCGGTTGTAACGCGCACGTCTCTGGCATAGCTGTTGATAATGCAGGTGTCGTCTGGTACGATGACTCGTTAAGAAACGTGGTTGGCTCTTATAATCCTGCCACCAATAGCTTCTCAACACCGATTTCAATTGCGAATGGAGGCCATCCACATGATGGCTTAGGCGTGGCAAGCAACAATACGGTCTTCTTTGTGGAAGAGTTTGGGCAGAAACTTGGGCAGATACCACAAGCTACTGCAAACCACCACAAGAAGTAAGTTTCTCAAGGCGTATGCTCCAATAAAAATACCACTCAACCATCGGTGTTGAGTGGTATTTTTATTGGAGCATACGCCTTGATCTCATATCCTTCAATTGCTTTTACTATTGAAAGCACAACGTTTGTCTTGGAATTACACGTGTATCGTATCAAAACAACAGAAGAAAAGCGTGCTATGATTACATCCGACAGATGTTTGTTGAAGGAGTGGATTTATGGAACAGCGACTACTAGGAAAGACAGGTTTACAGGTACCAGTGGTGGGTATGGGAACGTGGCGCACATTTGATGTGCGCGGCAACGAGGCAAAAAGAAATACACAAAATATTGTAGATACTGCTCTTGCGTCAGGTGCGAACTTTTTGGATTCTTCACCAATGTATGGTGCGGCAGAGCAGGTATTGGGCGAGGCACTACAGGGACGACGCGATAAGGCATTGATTGCGACAAAGGTATGGACATCAACGCGTAGTGAGGCGCAAGCGCAGATTAAGCGTGCGCTCTCGCTCTTTAACAATAGAATTGATCTGTACCAGATCCATAATCTGGTCAACTGGCTAGAGCATCTGGCACTGCTAGAACGGTTACGCGACGAGGGTAAGATTCGCGCTATTGGTGCCACTCACTACAGCAGTTCAGCCTTCAAAGAGTTGCGACAAGTGATGAAGACGGGTCGCATTACTACAATTCAGATACCATACAATCCACTACAACGCGAGGTTGAGCGCGATATTTTACCACTCGCCGCCGATCTTGGCCTGGGCGTCGTGGTTATGCGGCCTTTCGCAGAAGGTGGCCTAATGCGTCGCAGTCCTTCTCAGACGGAACTTGAACCTCTGAAACCGTTTGGTGTCACGACATGGGGACAGGCATTGCTCAAATGGGTTTTAAGTGACACACGCTGTCATGTCGCCATTCCAGCGACAACACGCCCCGAACGCGTGAGCGAGAACGCTCTTGCAGGAAACGCTCCGTGGTTTGGTCCAGAGGAGCGGGCTTTAGTAGCAAGGTTGGCGGGAGCGTAGGGAGCTTACTATATAGAAGAGGGCATGATAGGGTTTTCCTTATCATGCCCATCAATCTAACATATATGCGACTGTACAAGCACAAGCTTTTGTCGTGTGCTCGTGTTACTACGGTGTCGGCATTCCACCCGTAACGGTGAGAGTCTCGCCAATGACAAAACTGGACTCGGCACTAGCTAGAAACACATATGCGGGTGCTAACTCGGCGGGTTGACCAGGACGACCCAGCGGTGTCTGTTCTCCGAACTGTGCCAACGCCTCAGTTGGTTGACCACCACTCACCTGTAACGGAGTCCATACAGGACCGGGAGCTACCACATTGACCCGAATACCCTTGCTCGCCACTTGCCCCGCGAGTGACTTGCTGAAGGTGTTGATCGCGGCTTTAGTAGTCGCGTAGTCTAGTAGAATTGGAGATGGCTTATATGCCTCTACTGAAGCGGTATTGATGATGGTGCTGCCAGCAGACATATGCTGTAGTGCCGCCTTACACATCCAGAAAAGCGCGTACACATTCGTCTTGAACGTTTCGTCGAACTGCTCTGTGGTAAGATTCGCGATATCGGAAACTTCCTGCTGCTTACCAGCAACATTGACGAGGATGTCCAAGCCACCTAATTGCTGTACGGCATTCGCTACGAGCTGCTGACAATACGCTTCGTCCTTTAGGTCGCCCGGCATGGCAACTGCCTTCCTGCCTGCCTCCTGAATCAACTTCATAACCTCTTTTGCATCAGCCTCCTCAGAGGGCATGTAGGACATGACAACATCGGCACCCTCGCGGGCAAAGGCAATAGCTACAGCTCGCCCAATACCACTATCGGCACCAGTAATGATCGCCTTGCGCCCAGTGAGGCGACCAGTGCCACGATAAGACTGCTCACCTGCATCAGGCTTGACGGACATATTCTGCTCTAACCCCGGTCCCTGCTGATGTTGCTGGAACTCCTTACTCGCCTTCGGATACTGCGTTGTTGGATCTTGTAAAGTATATTGATCACTCATGCGCTAAGTCTCCTTATTTATGAACCTATGAGTAAACGCGACTTCCTGATTTTCGCGCTCTTCCATCTGATATATCCCTATCCCTCTCGATATTACAAAGGAAGAGTTAGACGTCCTCAAGAATTTTCTGAATTTCTTCGTAAGACACGAATAACATGAGAGAACAGTTTCACCTTCACAGCAAATCTCTAGTTGTGTATATATGGGACAGGGCCTCATTAGGTGGAGCTGCAGGCTTCCTGCTAAATGTGGTGCTGCATCAAAGGTATCAACTTATCCAATGGCAACGTGCCGATAAGCATCTTACGGTACGCTTCCCAAGTCCTGCCACTTCAACTAAAGCATAGGAGTTCTTGTAGATACACACACATAATAGTACTTCACGTTCCATACGTTAAAAAAGTGTGTAGTATTCGCTAGTATAATATACATTGGGTAGTTATGTGGAAGGGGATGGCATCACAATGGCAACGATACAAGATAAGAAAAAAACACCGCAAGAGAATTTGATCGGCAAGACGCTATGCAATGATGAGTACTATATTCATCGTGTGATTGGTCATGGTGGTATGGGTAAAGTGTATCTCGCGGCCCACACTGAGTTAACAGTACCAGTAGCACTAAAGCAGGCACGCGCCGATCAACCGTTACCAGAAAGCGTTGCTGCTGAGTTAGATGCACTCTTACAAGGAGACTCCCCCTCCAATGCTGCCTCGCTACAGGATACAGTAAGTAGTGGTGGTGTGCATACAGACCGTTTTTTGCGGGAAGCTCTCTTTCTAGCACGTCTGCATCATCCTGCACTGCCATCACTCTACGACTATTTCTTCGAGGATGGCTATTGGTATCTGGTGATGGACTATATTCCAGGGCCAACCCTCACTATGTACCTACGCCAACAGGGACCGCTACCACCACTGGAGGCCCTCAACTACGCAATACAACTATGCGATGTATTCGATTATCTACATAAGCAGACACCACCAATTATTTACCGCGACCTGAAGCCCTCTAACATTCTTGTCACACCAGAGGGTACTTTGATGCTGGTTGATTTTGGTATCGCACGCTATTTTAAAGAAGGTCAGAGCAATGACACTACTGATTTCGGCTCCCCTGGCTATGCCTCCCCTGAGCAGTATCAGGCAGAAGGACAGACGGATGGACGCTCGGACCTGTTTAGTCTTGGTATTTTGCTCTACGAAATGCTAAGTGGTCAACGTCCTAACACATCTAATGGAATAGCGTCAACAGATGCTTCGCGCAAAGACATGCCACCAATATCAGCAGTTTTAAGCGGCCTTATCACACTTTCCACACGAACCGAACCAATGTACCGTTTCCAGTCCGCGCACACCTTCTTTCTCGCTTTAGAACGCGCCTATACACTTGAAGAGCAACACATCTATCAGCAGCGTGTCATGTTGGAACAAGCGATGGATGCGCTAAATGAGGACGAGCCAACGATTCCATTATCAAATTCTCACGAGAGACACAGTGAATTGGTCCCTACAAATAGTGAAGAGCAACAAGAAGAAAGTTCACCAGTGGCTGAAGCACCCCTTGTCAATTCACTCGATCCGGTGCAGAGGCAAAAGATACGTGAAGTGCTACAGCAAATGCGACACGAGCGCAGAGAGGATGCGGAATTAGAAACCGAACTCGCCACCGTTGATGAGAACCTGGGATTGCGTGCATCAATGGAACTTTCACAATTCACACTTCCTACTGTATTGGACTCAGACGCAGATGTAGAGGTGACGCAACCAAGACAACCATTCCGCTTTCCTGCACGGCGTTTTATTCGCACAAGTTTTTTTGTCGTGCTTGTACTCTGCCTCCTATTAGCATCACTCCTCGTAGTTGTTCGTACTGTTCGCCATATGCCGCTTCTTTCACAAGCACCGCATATAGTAACTAGCGTGTCTCCTCATACTTCTCCATTCCTAACGACTCCTAGCCCTGTTACAACGAACAGCTCATGGCAACGTTTGCCCTCGCTGCCATCTGTGCAGGCTGATAACACCACCGCATATGTGCAGGTACAGGGACGTTCATACATTTATGTCAATGGTGGATATCGGGGGGCAAAGGCATCGCCACACTATGACCGTCACCTATACCGCTATGATATCGCGGCAGCTCAATGGGAGACATCCGCAAACACACAATTTCCTGGTATGGTCAACAATGCTGTCGCGGTTGATTCATCTCATCGTCTGTTTTATACCGTTGGCTATTCTACGACCGCCTACGCTGTGACTTCCTTGCTCTATATGTATTCGCCCACGAGTGATACCGTTCAGAAAATTGTACCACCATCACAGGTGACGCTTGGCTTTGGTGGTAGCATGACAGCAGATACACAGGGACACCTCTACATTACAGAAGGCTTTACACAAAGTGGGAATAGTCAACAAGCAGGAACGGGCTGGTATCGTTACGATATTGCAACTGGGCAATGGCACGTCCTGGCACCACTACCGATAGGGCTGGGCTATGTTGTACTTGCGGCACAGAACGATACTCGTATCGTTCTAATTGGTGGGGCAATCGATGCAGGACAACATGAACAAACAAACACCATATACACGTACAACACTAGCTCAGATACATGGCAACAAGTCTCTATAAACGCACCGCTCGCGCTTAGTGGGACCGCTAGTTGTATCGTCCGACCCGGACAGCTTGTGATTATCGGAGGCTATGATGACACACGCAATAAGGGACTTGATACAGCATGGCTTGTCGATATACATACTATGAAATGGACACCACTAGCGCAAATTCCGACTGGTAGCTCTGTCCTGGGTGCAGCCACTAGCGACGGACAAGGCCATGTGTTTTTAGTAAGAGGTGCGAGTGATCCTAGCCAACCCACGGCTGATTTTTGGGAATTGACGGTTCGGTAGGGGTAGCAATTCATTGCGCCCAAAGATGGGAGCGGTGGTGGGCAGCACGTCGGCTATGATTCTCTGACTCAACGTGATCCCCACCCGACCCATCTTTGGGCGCAATGAATTGCTACCCCTACCGTCGAATGATCGCCATTAGGGACGTATCACATCGTGAATCAATGGTTCCACTTCCACAGGTTCTTCACTCCATTGATAACAAGCAAGAAGCGTCTCCTGAATAGACACGGCCTCTTGCTCTGTACGGGCATGTATCGCAATGAGCGGTTCGCCCTGACGCACGTAATCCCCTACCTTTGCTTGCAAGACAAAACCTGTGCGATGGTCGATATCGTCGCCTTTTTTGAAGCGTCCTGCACCAAGATGCATGCTGGCAAGGCCAATCTGCTCTGAATGAATGCTCGCAATATAACCGATGCGCGGACTTGTCAGCATTCGTTGTACGGGTGCTTGTGGCAGAAGTTGCGGTTGCTCTATCTGATGTGCATCGCCACCTTGAGCCGCGATGACTTCGGCAAGTTTCGCCACAGCCGCCCCAGAATGAATAGCACGTTGCACTATCGCATCCGCCTCCGAAAAGCTATCTGTCCTGCCTGTCATCAGTAGAAGTTCTGCCGCTTCGTGATAGCACAGGTCTGCTATATCTTGCGGTCCCTCACCATGTAGAATAGCGATAGCCTCTTGTAGTTCTAACGCATTGCCGACTGCACGTCCTAACGGTTGTTCCATCAACGTAATCGCTGCAACGGTATGCATATTGGCAGCGCGTCCGATATTCACCATTGCTTCGGCAAGTTCGCGCGCCTGAGCGATGGTTTTCATAAAGGCACCCGCACCGACCTTTACGTCCAACAGCAAATGCGATGCTCCAATGGCAAGTTTTTTGCTCATGATACTTGCTGCAATCAAGGGGATGCTTTCAATTGTCCCTGTGACATCACGTAAGCCGTACATCTTGCCATCGGCTGGCGCGAGTTCGGCTGATTGACCAGCGAGGACAATGGAATGCTGTTGAAGGATACGCACGAACTCTTGACGTGAGAGTTGGGAACGGAAACCTGTTACCGACTCTAGCTTGTCAACCGTTCCGCCAGTATGCCCTAACCCACGTCCAGTCATCTTGCCTACAGCGACACCACAAGCCGCGACGAGAGGCGCAACGGCGAGCGTCACCTTGTCACCAACACCACCAGTACTATGCTTATCTACAACGGGCGAAACAATATCGCGTACACGTAGTTCTTCGCCTGAGCGCATCATGGCAAATGTCAAATCACTCGTCTCGCATGTAGACATACCGCGCCAATAGATTGTCATCAACAATGCGGACATTTGATAATCAGGAATTTCGTCGTGCGTATAGGCAGAAACAAACTCATCAATTTCTTCTGTTGTCAGCACAGCCCCATCGCGCTTACGCCGAATAATCTCTACCGCTTGCATAGACTATTTCTCTTCCAATAGAATACGTACCGAGTCACTTTCAAAGCCGTTGCCCGTTTCGATTTGATAGCGATTGAGCGTCTGGCTACCAAGACGTACATTTCGATCAAATTGTAGTTGCCCATTTGTAAACGCATAGGGAGTTCTATCTTGCTCTAAAACACCTTGCACGAGAATGGTATCAAATGCCTCTAGCTGTTTTTGCTCGTGAAAAGCTTTCAGTAGAGTTGCGACCTGTTGCCATGCTGCACAACGACGATAGACAATACGCACAATTTTTTTGCGTCCAGCCGCAATAGTGTCGTCAACTAACGTATAGGGTACAGCCTCTGTCTCTAACTCCCTAAGTTGCGCCATCGTTCGTGGCGGAAAATGTACAGGAGGTTCTATAACTTGCTGTGGTTGGGGAGCCTGTGGTATAGAAACAGGCATACGAGGAGGAGACTGTACTCCAGGAGGTTGGCGTGGAACTACGGGGGGTTGTGGGGGTTGCTGATGCAGTGAACTGGGCCTCGTCGCCCCTTGTATTGTTGGCTTAGAATGTGGAGCAGGCAAAAATGGCGATTGCTGTGGTTGCTGTGTTTGTCCTGGTTGTTGACGTGCTTGTTGTACAGGAACAAGGTCACGTCCACAGTGAGCACAAAAACTTGCTCGTTCACCATTCAGACCACTACAATAAGGACAACGCATCGCTTTATCCTCCGTTCTTTTCATCACGCTTGTTTGACGATAGCTTCAACGAGGTGCGCGTTGGTGTTCGTCTTTTCAAATAAGCGCACAACTTGCTCGGCTCCATCACGACGGGGAAGATCAGCCATACGGCGACGCACAATCGACATGGCGTGCAGTTCATCAGGTGAAAGCAGCCGTTCTTCCTGACGCGTACTCGATGCCATCAGGTCAATCGCGGGGAAAATACGGCGTTCTGCTAGCTCGCGCGACAGGCGAACTTCAAGGTTGCC
>CAXUHF010000019.1:34920-43125 GCA_964250765.1 uncultured Ktedonobacteraceae bacterium
AGCGAGTCCAGCAGTATAATTACGTCGCGTCCCTGCTCGACCTGTCGCTTCGCATCCTGTAACGCTTGCTCAACGATACGTCCATGCTTGCCTGATGCCTGATCAAAGCTTGATGCATAGAGCTTGACATTGGGTCCCTGAACCTCCGTACGCCATTCCGTCACCTCTTCCGGTCGTTCATCAACGAGGCACAAAAAGAGGCTCGCTTGTGGGTAGTTCTGGATAATGGCAGAGGCGAGCTGACGTAAAATAGTGGTTTTGCCAGCTTGTGGCGGTGCGACAATGAGGGCACGTTGCCCAAAGCCAATTGGGACGAACAGGTCCATCAGGCGCGGCGCAATTGGCGTCGCCCCTGTCTCCAACGTAATACGTTTGTGTGGGTAAATCGGTGTTAGCTTCTCAAAAGGGGTACGTGTTGATGCCACTCTTCGTCCCTCATTCCCTTCGCGTGGAGATCAAACATGTGTGCTTCACTCGCACATCATCACTACTGTACCACATGAGGTCAAATAGGGCAGCTTTACTTAAAAATATCCTCCACAACATTGTGAACTTTTTTTGTGAAATCTTGTAAGGTTCCATCATTATTCTCTAGGAATTTAAATTTTTCTTGGAGTACCCAATTTTCAGGAAATTTTTGATCCGTATAATACTTTACAAGCATCTCTTCAGAGACGTAGTGGTCGTCAGGAGGATTGGGATGTATCATCCTTTGTTCAATACGCTGCATACATATATTTAAATCTACATCTATAAAAAGAAAATAGGCGTCTTGTAATACATCTGGAAAAAAGTATTTCAAAGCTTCCTCATAGTTATTACGAGCAAATTCTATTATTAAGAGTGTTTCGTTTGATTTTACTTTTTTTATATATTTTGTGAGTTTTATATTTAGCCTTTTCAATGCTTCGGCTAGTACGGAGTCATCAACCACATCAAATCTATCTTCCTGTACAGCCTTAAATTTTTGTTTATATTGCTCTTCTTGTGTCATAGTTTGAAGAATATCAAAATCTCTGAATCGTTTCGCAGACCATCCCTTGCTTTTCATATATTTACTAATATATTTAGCAGCACTAGATTTACCACAACCAGGACGGCCTAAGAGGAAAAGCTTTGCTGTCATATACTTATCCAGTAACAAAAAGAGACACACGAAACATATAAATACAAAATAGGCGATTTAAGTGTATTATAACATATCATTAATATATATGTTTTATGCAACAAGAAAAGAAACGAAAACTGGAATATATCATCAGCTTTCGTTTCTTTTAAAAAAGAGTAACGTAAAATAGAAAGGTTACTAAACCAGGGAAAGCAGCTTTTTTTGGCTATTCACATCTTGAAAAATAGTTTGAGCGTAGTCATTAGCCTCTTTTTTGAGTTTCTTCAGCGAACTATCATTACAAATCGCTTTTAAACGACTATACGACAATCCAAGTTGCTCTGCAAACATATCGTTCATAGAGTGTAAATTGTCTACATTATAATAACTCATCATAATCTCATCTGAAATGAAATGATGGTCAGGTCCTCGGAGTGTGGTAGTACGTTCATCAATGCGCTTTATACACGTTTCAAGTTGTGCTTCGACAAATAAAATATAGTAGTTGTTTGATAGACAGCGATTGAGTTTTTCAAAAGAGTCTTTGTAAGTCTTACGTGCAAATTCTATAAAAATAACATCGTACTCTTTAGACTGCTCCAAGTTATCTATATATAGCATTAGTTGGTCTAAAGCAATATCGAAAGCACAAAGGTCAACCACGTCAAAACCTTCGCGTTCATTTGCACGAAATTTTGCTTTGTGTTCCTCTCCCTCACTCATACCTTTTAAGATAGTATAATCTCTTATATGAATGGTTGAAAAAGAATTAAGTTTTGCCAAATCCATCATATGACGAACAGCAGTTGACTTTCCACTACCTGGACGCCCTACGGCAAACACAATGACTGACATAAAAACATCCCCCTATACACCTGCATTAGCTTTCCTTATATAAACAAGTTTACAAAGGCATTTCCTTTTGTACATTGTACTTATTGTGAGAAATTTTGTGGCAGGTATTTATAGCATTAGATACGATACAAATTTAATTAGATAACAAATGTTACTTAATTAAACTTCTTTCCTAGAAAAATAGACATCCTACAAGAAAAGTTTTAAGGATTTCTCAATTCAAGTGATACTGATCTTCCATCCACTTTTCGAGGCCATGCTGCGAAATATGAGTGTTCAAACATGGGAAGTTCTTTTGGATAATAAGAGATTATACAGTTTCCCTCTTCTTGCTTTCCTTCGTTAAGAGAAGCGTCAAGAAAATTCAAGATCGTTGCTCTTACATCAACAACTTGCGTTTCTACTGAATAGCGACTGAGCAGATCGTAAAGTTTTTTATGCTCATACCAGAGTACACCCAATCTTACCGTTACTCCCTTCAATTCAACCTTATCTTTAGATCTTGTAGTAGACAATGATGTAAGCGGAACAATATAACTTCCTTGTAATGCACGTCTTAGTTTCTCTGCCGTTTCTCTTGCGAGTTGAAGTGATGTTTCCTCTAGTCTAATATAAAAACGATCCGAATAAGCACGATAGATTTGATAATCATCATTCTTATTGAAGGAAAATCCTATTTGCCCTCGAATACGGTCTCCTAGCAATTTGCTCAAATCAATAGACAGTTGATCGTCGTATTTAGTAATTATTTTCGTCAGATCATCAATGTCTACCGAAATAAATGCTGTTTGACCTTCTACATCAGACTCGTTTTTTACTTTGATAGAACGTAGCAGGGTTTCTATATCGCTAATAAGTTTGTTCTCAGATGCATATCCTGCTAGTGTCCGATTGATCACACGCGGTTCTGTTATAATATCAAGCAGACGTTCTTCGCTTTGCTGACGAAGCGGCGCAAGAAGCAACAGTTCACGTATCACTTGCCCCATCAACCGTAGCACACGTTGATATTCTCTGCCAAATGCTTCTATCTCCTCAGAAACGACGTACAGCACTCCTAATGGTATCCCATTCTCTCCTCCAATGGGCATAGCGATGACTGAATTAATGGGAGCCTCTAACTCACGGAAAACAATAGCTGTATCTTGTGTAGAAATCGGGGACCGAAAGAGCGTGTGTATACTTTGATATGCACGCATACTGAGGCTTAATATAGGCACATCAGGCGAGACGGATGTCTTGTTAATAGTATGTGGAGAGTTCTGACTTTGTGCCTGTACAACGAGCGTTTGCATTTGTAAGAGAAGGCTACTATCTTTTGGTAAGAGGACGCAACAAAACTTCCAACGATCCCTACCTTCAGCATTCTTTCCACCTAGACGAATAACTTGATTTGCTAAGAAAGTTAGCAAGGAGTCAGAACTATTGATACCTCTTGATACAGATGTTGAGTACACGATGTCACGAGGACTTTCTTTGAAGTACTGCAACCATATATGGATATCTTCATAAATCGGCATGAGCACACGACGCACAGCTTCAACAACGTCTAGTGGAAGTGACAGGTCTCTCGCTTTGCGTTGAATAACGATAAATGTAGGATCTTTGGGTCCACTCTCCTCATTTTCACGTGCTCGTAAGCCACGCACACGAAAATCTGTTGGATAATCGAACGACGGTACCTCTTGATAAAATGTATGAAACATACGGTCCTGATCGCGCCAACCAATAAGGCACGGCCCTAGTTGATCCACATCTTTCGAGTCCCATTCAGGTACTGCGTTCTCTTTTCTTTCAAGAGGTAAAATGATGCCTGCAATCGTTTCTGGAATATCTTCAAAGACAAGACTAAGTGCGATACGTAGTGTTTGAGAAATATAGTATTGCCAGAAGTCCGCTTTACCTGCCTCGTCTACACGCTTGTCTATAGATGGATAAGTACCATCAGCTTTTTTATCTCGTCCTGCATGAAAGTCTGTTCTTTGTTCTTGCTGGGAAAGAAGGGAATGCCAGATATCACTTATATTGGAGGGAATAGAGCCGATTGAATAATCACCTATTTCCGTAAGTTCTTTCAGGAGAGCAAGTTTGTCTAGTTCTTCTAATGCATACAGCCTCTGTCCACCTTTATCCTTTGAGCGTTTAGGATTTAAGAGACCTCTACTCTCCCAGTCACGCAGTTGGCTCTCACTAAAGCCAAATAGCTCTGCTGCACGACCTATTGTAACAGTTGCATCCTCGCGGGCACGCTCAATATCTTCTCGTACCCGTTGTTGTGCATGAGTATCTGTAAGATACCTTCTTACCTTTTGTATATTCTGCTCTTCCATTAAAAGCTCCTAGGAACTATACACTAAGCTAAGATTTTCTTTTTATAGCGTTATCATACAACAAGTATTCTGATATGTGCAACAATAACCATATGTTTTACTATGTGTGCGTTCAAATTATCTACTATTTTGCTTTTTACCTTGCTTCTACGTCCTATACTATAACGTTTCACCATGTCACAAAATAACAAAATCGGAGATGAATTGAGAAAATTCTTAGAGTTGCAGTTTTGCCTTTTCTAAGAATTCAAGATTATCTTATATAATCTCCTTTTAAAGGTTGACATAATAGTACTTTATCTGTTATTATTTGCATGTAGGATGAAGTATTTTCACCTTTCGCATAAAGTCTAGTAACATGGATACTAGACATCAAACAAGGAGACGAATTTTCAAGGTAGGCACCACTATAGGGAAAATGACGACAAGTATGTTGGTATTCATAGTTAGAACTCTTGCGCCAGACAATCCATAGGAGGTATCTTTATGAAGATTTCTACCTGTTCCCGTATCACACAAAAACATATGCCATTAAACGATCAAGAATGGTATATACTCGATAAAACGCTGCTTTCTTACATCAAGAATTGTTTGTATATGTACCACGTCATCCACTGGCTTGGTGCCGAACCAGAAATCGCGTCTGACGTACTACAAGAAACATACCTCCGTGTACTTCGTTTTACTCGCTCTAATGAGGAACATTCACCTTCCATAGACAACTTTGAAGCTTTCTGCAAGACTACTGCAAAGCGATATATCCTTGATTTGTATCGTAAGGACAAGCGTTATATAGGCTCTCTTGATGATGTCACGTTCTTCGCTACTTGTGCGTCCATCTCCATATCCGATGATCCAGCAGAGCTTGCAGTTGAAGATATCACACTTTACTCTAGTATGCTCACATTTTCTAAGATTGTCAATAGGTTTCCTGAGATGCAGAAAACTGCTCTTTTGATTGATCTTGCCCGCAAAACGAATTTCGATGACGAAGCTCCGTCACCACTTGAGAGAGCGATGGATGCTGTTGGAATTTCTCTTCGTGCGTATAATCGAGCATTGCCACACGACCCCATACTTCGCAGTCGTCATGCAGCCCTCGTGTGTCTTGCATACAAACGCTTACGACTTGCCTTTCACGATACTCTTCCTCAACTTAGTGTAGCCGCATAATGCTACCTCCTACTGCGTCCTTGTAATTTGTCCTGTAGCGTCGTGCTCACCTTTCACTGTTTGACTGAGTACAACCTGACAAGGAGAATTGCTATGGATCATCTAAAAAGACTTGCTCAACTTCTGTGGGCTACTGGTGGCGTATTGTGCTTGATGGTTTTCTTTTACCAAGCCACACCTATTCTTCTTAACGCAATGGGAGTCGCGTGGCTCCAACCTCTAGGCATATGCTTGATGTACACCATCCTCTTTCTAGTGATTGCGAGTACGCTCCTCGCTTTCGCATGGTTGCGCAGCAGATTGAACGACCTGCGACACCTTCACGAGACGCGCAAAATCTATCGTCAGATAAATATCCAACTTCATCAGTTGAAATTGCAAAAGCGCAAGAGGCAGAGCAACTACCGCACACGTTTGGAAATATATCGACAAAGGCGTCGTCCACTCTGGCGATATCCTAGCCAGCATCAACAACGTTCTGACGAGTAATCAAAGGGCTGATAGCGATGTACGTTCGCTATCAGCCCTTTTCTATGCTACTTTATGCTCTGGTAGTTGCACTCCAGGCACCAACCTAATCATATTCTCCTCAGAAAGTGTCACAACACGCTCAAATTGGGGAGCATGCATATCTATTTCTACACACCATGCCACCAACTCTCCATTGCCTAGCAGCATAGGCCGCGTGGTGAGCCAGCGCTTATGATGAAGACCGCATGAACCAATCACAAATGTCATACCTGCCGCCTTCAACGTACGAGGTGTTGCTTCTGGCATTGAGTTCCAGGCGCAAACAAAGTAGACTGAATCGGACGAGACACCATTGAAGGGTTTATTCCAGGCGCAACGTATCATCGCACTATTTTGCCTATCAACGTTACCCATCTCAATGTACCGCTGTACCTCCATAAGAGGATTTTCTTTGAGCAGCGCGAATGCTAATAGTGGATAAAGTATGCCAGACATCGTTGCGCGAATAAAAATAATGCGCGGTAGTATACATGCTTCTTGCATCTCTTCAGCAGCAGACAAATCTTTCTGTGTCGTCATACCGCCCTCCTCTCAACCTATACAAATACACGTTCTCATCTACTTTACCTATCGACACATGAAAGGATTCCGTATACCCTTGACACAAACACACTCACATCCTATGCTTGTCTGTAGAAAGACAGAAGGAGCTTTTATGCAAACGGACGTACCCACTGCAACTCACGATTCTAATACTTTACTCCATACAACCATCCCCTGGTGGAGTGGACTTGACCCGACAGCTATTACAGAACTCACACTTTCATCCTCAGCACATCTCGGTTCAGAAACCTACGACGTTATTGTTATTGGTGGGGGTGTTGCGGGTCTGAGCGCGGCGATTAGTGCACGCGTAACGGGTGCTCGTGTACTGCTGTTAGAACGCGAAACTATGCTTGGTTATGGGGCAACAGGTCGCAATGCAGGCATTCTGAGTGCGGGTGTCAATATGCACATTGCTGATCTACCTCCTGACAGCCCAGGTGCACAATTCTGGCCTGAAACAACACAAGTTCTACTCTCACTGGTTGAGGAGGCAAAACGTCCTGACAGCATTCTACAGGCTCGTCTGACTGGCGCAATTAGTTTAGCTGAGAGTTCGCACGCAGCAAAAAAATTGGCGAAAGAAGCACGAGTACGTGTCGCGGCTGGACTACACGCGGAATTATGGTCGTCAGAACAAGTTGCAGAGGCAACACAAGGACGCCTTGACACACGCACTGTTGTCAAAGCCTTGTGGCTACCTGATGAGGGACGTATTCACCCTCTTACGCTACTAGCTTCTCTTGCTCAACATGCGAAACGCGCAGGTGTGGAACTTGTGGGAGGTGCTACCGTCTCTGCGTATCAAGAGATTTCGACACATGGTGGTCACGTCTGGCAACTTACACTCACGGATGGACGCACCCTTACAACACAGGGACTAATCAAGGCGACAGGTCCCATAACAGAAGCAAACGCTCGTATTTATGCGCTTGCCTTTGCGATTGAACTGCCTGATACCTTCCCACTCTTTTGGGATGCAGCTCCCTATACTTATGCTGACTTCCGACCGGGAAATGGACGCCTTACCGTCAGTGGAGGACGTTATGGACATGCAGGCGTCACGCGTAACGATGCCAAATACTACAAACACCTTACTCAAGCTGCCCGACATTGGCTACCCGAATTAGCAGATCAGGAACCGCTCTATACATGGGGCGTTGACCTGGACGTAACGGCAGATATGATTCCTGAACTGCATACACTCGGAGAGAATGCTCCAGGCGTGTCCATTAATGGCCTTGGCGCACTCGGTGTGCTTCCTGGTATAGTGCTCGGTAGACGCGCTGGACAACTGATGTCAATAGAAAAGTAGAGACCGATGTATCACGTCCTCTTAGTCTCTCGATTGCCGAGAAGGACGCGATACATCGGTCCCTACATTTATTTTTGTGCGAACAAGGCAAACGTTTTGTCTGCACTCAGATTGCCCTTAAACGAGAATGACTTCAAACCCTTCATTTTTAGCGCATCTGCATTAATTGTTAGCTCGATAGACGGAATATAACCACCCTGCTTCTGTATAAGCAATGCATAGGGACTTTGACCAGCAACATTTTTCACAGCATGTGGTACATACCATGAAAGCGAGATAGTCGAGATACAGTTTTTTGGTGTCTCGGTTAATCCTCCCCACATAGCATGTCCAGGTAGATCGCTGGTAAG